>JBDQID010000191.1:0-4301 GCA_040264515.1 Chlamydiales bacterium | reverse complement strand
GCGTTTTGATTATTTATTGATCGAAATCACAGGGGTTTACGAACCATTGCCAGTTGCAACAAACTTTTACTTTCGTGATTAACATGGTAATATTATATCAGATGTTTCCAAACACGATACAATGGTTACTTTTGTAGATGCCGCCGCTCTTATTGAAAATTATGGTTCTACCGACTTTTTGCGAGATCAAGGAGAAAGTTTAGGGGAAGAAGATGAGCGAACTCTAGTCGATCTTCTTACAGAACAAATTGAGTTTGCCAATGTTATTGTTCTTAATAAAATAGATGCCGTTTCAAAAAACGAACTTAACGTAGTTAAATCTATAATACGTTCTTTAAATGCTCGAGCTAAAATTATTGAAACAATACAAGCTCAGATAAATATTAATAAGGTTATGGATACGGGTTTATTCAATCTTGAGGAAGCTCAGGAGCATCCTTTATGGGCGCAGGAGCTTTATAACTTTAAAGATCACACTCCTGAAACTGAGGAATATGGAATTACCAGCTTTGTCTTCCACGCATCAGATCCTTTTGACCCAATCAAAATCCATAACTTTTTTCAAGAACAGTGGCCAGGTGTTATTCGTTCAAAAGGTTTTTTTTGGCTAGCTAATCGTCCAGACTTTGTGGGTGAAGTGTCTCAGGCTGGTTCTGTTATAAGGCATAAAGGTATCGGCCGTTGGTGGATAGCTGTTCCAAAGAATCAATGGCCAGACACCGAAAATTTCTCGGAAATGATCAAAAAGTATTGGAAAAAGGGTTACGGAGATAGAAGACAGGAGATCGTATTTATTGGTCTTAAAGCACTTATGGATGAAGCGAGTATTCGAAAAAAACTTGAAGCTTGTTTGATCACGGACTATTTGGGTAATGAGGAGAATTTTCATAACATCAACGATCCGTTTCCGCAGTGGTTTTCAGAGCTCTAGAAGGAGCGCTTCCACTTGCAGAGCTGCTTAAGCGATTTGATTAACAGACAATGATTAGATATCAAGCAGGTAGGGATTGTCACGAGGTTGAGTAGTTATTGTTTTCATAGCTTAAACTGCTTTTATATTGTAACACAAAATTAATTTCTTAAATCCAATTTTTCTTCAATAAAGAGATGATATGATTAATTCAAATTCTAAAAAATATATCGATTCGGGATGGCTAGACACTTTTGCTGTTGGAATGTCTTTGATGTGCGCCATCCATTGTATGATCACTCCAATAGTACTGACTTTACTTCCAGTATTGGCAACTACGCTTTGGGTACACAGAGATTTTCATTTATGGATGCTTATACTTGTCCTGCCTACTACAGCCACAGCAATCTTTCTTGGTTGTCGTAAGCACAAAGATCGAGTAGTGATAGCACTTAGTTTCTTAGGACTAACTTTGTTAGTTGGCGTCGCTATATACGAGTCATTTTTTCACTCAGGGCTTACAAAAGAACATATGCATTGCATTCACTGCACACAACGCAATTATGGGTATATATTCAATAGCAGTACATGGATAAACCTTTTGGGTGCTGCATTTTTGACTAGTGGTCATATTCGAAACTATTGGCTTTGTAGAAAGTCGAAATGTTGTGCAAGTTAAAGATTCTCTTTTGCAAGTGAAGGGATTGATAACTTTACGCGATATTGAGAGGATGGGGCAATCGTTTAACAAGATAAGTTAAGCTTATTCAGCGCTCTATAAGTAGTCTTCAAGGCTGTGAATTCGCATAATATCAGACCTTACTCCTGATATTCAAAACAACCAATGGCTTTCAAACTTTCCAAATCCCTTTTCTCACAGGAGATGTTTATATTTCCTTCACAGGCAGTTATAGCTTTTCCGGTAATTAGGACTCGCTCCTCTTCAACTTCTACAACTAAATTACCACCTCGTCTGGAGGCCTGTCTTGCTAAAAGTTTCTTTTTTCCAAGTCGTATCGCCCAATAGGGAGCTAAGCAGGTGTTTGCCGATCCTGTCACAGGGTCTTCTAGTACACCTAGCTTTGGGTAAAATGCGCGATAGATATAGTCTTGTTTTTTAGAGCTGTCTTGTGCGGTTAAAATAAAACCTCGCTCTGGGAGCTCACAAATAATACTAGGATTTGGAGTAAAGGAAAGAAGATCCATATCGCTGGCAATCGCAGCCATACAATCTTCCCCATTAGAGCCGATATAGTCTACAGAATAACCTACTAGCTCGGAAATAATATCTGAATACTTAGGTTTTTCAGTAGGGGGTTGCAGGGGAAAGTCAAGTGTGTAGCCGTTGTTCGTTTTTGAAACGGTAAGAATACCGCTCCTGCTTTGGAACATAATAGTCTCTTCTTGTACTATTTTCTCTGTCCAGAGAATATGGGCAGCAGACAACGTTGCGTGGCCGCACAGATTGACTTCAGAGTTAGGTGTAAACCAGCGAATCTTCATATCACTCCCTTTGATCACAAAAGCTGTTTCAGAAAGATTCATTTCAAGAGCAATTTTCATCATCAATTCTTTTTCAGGCTCTTCATCAAAAATGAAAACCGCAGCTGGATTACCTGAAAATATTTCATTTGTAAATGCATCGACTTGCCAAAATTTCATGAGCTTTTTCTCCATCTATTAGTGGTTTTCAAAATAGTCTTAAATTGTAAAGAGGAGAATCGAATTTTGAAAGAGAAAAGGTTATTAAAAAAAACGTCACAGCCTACTGCTTATTTTAGCATAAATATTCGCTCTAAGTGTAAAATAGATCTGTGGGTTTAGAGTGAATTTTGAAAGAACAACAAGATTATCAGACTTTTATATCCTTAAAGAACCACACTCCTGTAGAGAGCCAGATTCCTATGGTTATGTACTTATTCTATTAAAAATAGATGCATGATAATATCTTAAGTAGGGTAGGCTAACCTCTAAAGCAATTATTGGGCGAATTTCGACTGTGGAAGAAAAAGAATTTCTCCAGGAACCCGGCTCTTTATTTTAGTTAACGTTAATATCAAGACCATTGAAGAGTTACTCCTTGCTACTGGGTTTTGGAAGGCTTATTTGACTAAAGTGTGCTAGTAATTATCATTCTTCAAAACGGAACCAGAGCTAGCTAAATGAAAGAGACTTATGAAATTCTCCCCAAAATAATCACTTGGGCACAATCAGAAGAAACAGTACGGGCAGCACTTCTTATTGGTTCAAGAGCAACGGGTTCTATAGATGAGTTATCGGACTACGATGTTTCTATCTTCACATCTCAAATTCCCCCATATATTCGAAACAACCAATGGCTTTCTCAAATTCACACTCATTGGGTCTGTGTTCATGAAAAGTTACCATGGAAAGAAAAGTCAATCCCTACACGTCTCGTCATCTTTGAAGATGGTATCAAAGTAGATTTTGCTTTTTACCCTCTAGAGGCATTAGCAGACCTTTCAAAAGGAACTTCTCTTCCTGCTGACTATGATGACGGTTACCAGGTTCTTTTAGATAAGGATTCTTTAGCTGCAAGTATGCCAGCTCCTACCTACAGAGGTTATTTACAACAAAAACCTACACAAGAAGAGTTTCTTAAGGTTGTAGAGGAGTTTTGGTTTGAGGCTTATCATGTCGCAAAATATCTGAAACGTAATGATCTGTGGAGAGTGAAATTCAGAGATTGGGGAATGAAAGATCCTTTTCTTTTAAGCATGATAAACTGGAATGAAGCTGCAAAACGATCATGGAATTTGAAAACTCATTCTCAAGGTAAGTCAATGCAATCCTATATAAATAAGAGCACTTGGAAAGACCTTCATCTTTGTTTTGGTCATTTTACTGAAGAAGGTAGTAGGAAAGCTCTTGAAGAAGCAATATCATTATTTAGAAGGCTTGCCATAGAAACAGCTGAACTTTTGTCATATACCTATCCATATGATATTGATGAAAATATTTCAGGGTACATGCAGAAACTTGAAACTAACTAAGATGATCTTGAAGGATTCGAATAATATGCTGAAGAAGTAATTGAGTCTTAAACAAGAATTGACCTAGATTTCTCTCCTTAAATTTCAGAAAAGTTAAGGGTATTCAAGTTAAGGGTATTCAAGTTGAGATTCTAGAGTTTTTAGGGTATACTGTTTTTTCAAAATAGTAAACTCGATTAGGAAAAATCAATGTCAGCTAAAAAATTGCATGTAGATGAACTTCATATCGATATTTAGCCTAGCACTTTAGTGCTGGGACGGGATAATAAGCATAGTGTGCCGCGGCAGCGGCACTTCTCTTCTTTTTTAACTTTGAGATCCTGAGAGATGCCACTACCGTGGCATAGATTTTTTTCTATCTTTCCCAGCACTAAAGT
>JBDQID010000190.1:0-4332 GCA_040264515.1 Chlamydiales bacterium | reverse complement strand
TTGTTATCCTCTCCCAGCACTGAAGTGCTGGGCTAAAGAGAGAGACGACCACTGCCGTGGTCTAAAAACAATTTCCATAAACCACTAAACAAGACTAAATTAAGAGTCGAGCTCACGTTAGTTAGAATTTTAATCGACGCCATAACATTTTTCTTCTTGGCCTAAATTCTCGGCTTATGATAATCTTGCTGATCAATTCGGAGTATAGCGCAGCTTGGTTAGCGCGACTGCTTTGGGAGCAGTAGGCCGGGGGTTCGAATCCCTCTACTCCGAATCTTTTTTATCCCTCATCACTTTTCAACATACTGTAACCAGAGACCTGAGCTCAATCCCCATACTGCATTAAATAGCAGAACGAACAAGGGCGTGAAATCACCAAGCTTTGTCCCTAAAAACCCTTTTCCAAGTGTAAATGGAAGCAAGATAAAGAGTGTTACAAACGACGGTGCAAGACTCCATAAGAGCCCTCTGAAAAAGTAAGAGCGCTGCATATAAGGCAGCAAAAAAAGTAAACCCCATAAGCCACCGCAGACAACTCTTGGATAAAGCCACTCTAACGTTAATTTTGGGGCGAGTTTTACACCAAAGTGAGCTGTGAGCTCGCTTACCCCGAAGAGCCAGAGGGTTAAACTACAAAGTAGGCCACCAAAGCAGCCAGCAGCGAACACTAAAGAGAGTGAGCGACAAAAATTTTTCATTTCTTAATTCCTTTAAACTTTCATATCTAAAATAGCTTGTAGAAGACCTGTGTAACGCTTTTCTACTTCATTGTTTCTTACAGCAATTGACACAGCTTTTTTCGTTCCAGCAACGATAACCAATTTTTTCCCCCTGGTAACTCCAGTATAGAAAAGATTCCGATGAAGCAACTTATAGTGACACGTATGAATGGGCATAACGATGCAAGGGCATTCACTGCCTTGAAACTTATGAATGGAGATAGCGTAGGCGTGAATGATTTCATCAAGCTCTTGAAATTTATACACGACCTCGACACCTTCAAAAGTAATTACCAGCTCTTGCTCATTTTGATCGATAAAAGTGATCCGGCCGATATCGCCATTAAAGACTTCCTTTTTATAATTGTTGCGAATTTGCATTACTTTATCGCCTTCAAGAAAGTGAAAACCACCCCTCATAAAGCCGCCTTGTTTGTTATTCAAAACTTGCTGAATAGCTCTATTAAGGTTTTCAGTACCTAGGATACCGCGCTTCATCGGGGTCAGCACTTGAACTTCATCAAACGGGTCATAGCCGTATTTTTTTGGAATACGGCTTGTCACAATATTTAGGATGTGCTCAAGAATAACCTCCTTCTCCTCTTCATTCACAAAGAAGAAGTCTCCATCATAGCGATTTGAGATATCGGGAAATATTCCGCTATTGATGCGGTGAGCGTTTGTGATGATAGCCGACCCTTCTGCTTGGCGAAAAATCTCATTGAGTTCTGTTACGGGAATTCTTTGCGAGGTAATCATATCGCGAAGAACATTACCGGGACCGACGCTTGGAAGCTGGTTAATATCACCGACGAAAATAACGCGTGCCTCAGAAGGAATTGCTTTGAGAAGGCCATACATAAGGTATGTATCGATCATACTAGCCTCGTCAACAATCATCAGATCGCACTCTAGAGGGTTGTCTCTATTTTGCTTAAAGCCACCTATCTTAAAGTCAAATTTCAGTAGGCTATGAATCGTTTTCGCTTCTTTTTTTGTAATTTCAGCCATCCGCTTAGCAGCCCTTCCTGTTGGCGCTGCGAGGCAAACTTTTTTTGTTACGTGCTGCATAATGGTAAGGATTGTGTTAATAATCGTACTCTTACCAGTTCCAGGACCTCCTGTAATAATCTGAACTTTAGCGCTAAGAGCTTGCTCAACGGCTTTGATTTGATTTTTTGCAAGCTCGATGGAAAGCTCTTTTTGAGCCCATTCTAACGCTTTTTCATGATCAAAATTTCGCAAAAAAGAGGGTGCGCGTTTAAGGCGTTCGACCTCTCTTGCGATGCCTCTTTCACAAATATACATTTTCTTAAGCCATAAAAAGGTTTGCTGCTCTCCGGCAAAAAGCATTGGCTTAACAACAACTCGATCATCTTGCTGAAGGGCATCCAAACAAGACTGTATCAGCTCTAGATCGACCTCTAAAATCTCTTTAGCAAGTGGTAAAAACTCTCCTACTGGATAGCAGATGTGCCCATCACCGCTCTGTTCATTTAAGACATATTCGATTCCGGACTCAATTCGCTGTGGTGAATCTTTTGCAACACCCATCATCTGAGCAATGGAGTCGGCTATTTTAAATCCAATACCAAAGATATCTCTTGAAAGTGCGTAGGGATTTTTCTTAACTTTTTCAATACTTCTGTCGCCATAGGCTCGGAAGATTTTCTGTGCATATGCTGGGCTAACACCAACATTTTGCAAAAAAACCATGACTTCGCGAATAGATTTCTGCTCTTGCCAACACTCTTTAATTCTCTCTATTCGCTTTTTTCCGATTCCGGGAATATCACTTAAGCTTTCTGGTGATGTATCAATGACATTAAGAGTTTCCGCTCCATATTTCTTAACGATGCGTTCGGCGTATGCTGGGCCTATCCCCTTGACCATGCCGGAGGCTAGATACTTCTGAATACCGATAACATCGGCCGGGGAATCTAGACTATAGTCATTAACTTCAAACTGCCTACCGTGTTGTGGATTAACCTTCCACGCTCCTTTAGCAGAAACTGTTTCACCTGGTAGAAGTGCTGGCATTGTTCCAACAACGCAGGTGAGTTCATTTTTACGAGGTTCTTGAATTTGGGCAACAGTAAATCCATTCTCTCCATTTTGATAGGTGATTCTATCAACATAGCCAAAAAGCTCTTCCATAAAGCAACAAACATTTAATTAACTAGAAAAAAAAGAATAACACAGAAAGTTACTGTGCAGCAACGGTTAACTCCAATTCAATAGTATAATCCCCTGGAGCATCGTACATTGGATCGAGCAAAATTTTAGCGTCGATACCAACAGAGCCACCTGTAACACCTCTTCTAACACCACCGCCTGCAACCTCTCCAATTCTCAATATGGAACGCGCTTTAGCACCAACTGCCCCGTAAGAGTCGCCAAATTGAGCAGCAGGAACAATAACACCTTTATCGGTTGATATTGTAGAAGACTGAACTTTCAGTAAAAAATCTTGCCCACTTCCACCTTTTCTCTTAGGACCTTTTACTTTGTCATACGAAGAGGGAAGTTTCCAACCAATGTTTTTAATTTTAAGCCAGACTGGGTAATTCGAGCGAATTTCCCTTATGCTAACAGCGGCTTGAGTTTCCACATAACCTTTCTCAAAGTGAGACTTTTTAACATCGTTAAAAATAATCCGGGCATTTTGCCCATCATTCATATTCACATTGAGATAGAAGTGTTCTTTTATCGAGCCTGTAAGTTTAAATGTTTTTACTGGATCTGTTTCGATTTCACTTGAAAGCAGTAAAGTAAAAACAAGCAGAAAAACTTTTATAGTTTTGAAAAAATCATCCATGATTATACCAAATGCAAGCGGCGGACCCAGAACAGACAATAAATAAGTACATAAATACCGATCTATCACAATTAAGCTAGGGCAGTAAGCTATTAACTTACTGCCCTTAGATATCCTCCGCTACCATCCCCTATTAACTTGTTGAGTTGAAGTTTATAATAAAGACAACTACTGTCCTATTATTGTGCTCCTATCGTTAATTCTAAATCTACACTGTACTCACCTGGTGCGTCATAAAGTTGGTCAAGTAAAACTCTAGCATCAAGATCAACGGAGCCATTAACAACTCCTTTTCTCGCTCCATCCTTGGTGACTTCACCAATTTGAAGTACTGAGGCTGCATTATTACTGACTGCTGTAAAGCCTGTCGCAAAAGCACCTGAGGCTCTCATGAATCCTCTTTTTGTTGTTATACTGTCTGAATTTACTCTAAGAAGGAGCTCGGAGTCCGAGCCATCTGTCTGCTTTGGTCCATTAGAGTCATAGGCCGCTGGGAGTGTCCACCCTTTGTTACTGATTTTTAACCATACAGGACTATTACTGCGTATTTTACTAATTTGAATTGCATCTGCTGTGTCGATAAAGCCGTTATCATAATCAGCTTCTGTAACTTCATCAAAAATAACGTATGCATCTGGTTCATCTAGGTTATCTAGAGCTAGATAAAAATGATCTCCAATAAAACCTTTTAGTTTAAATGACTTAATTGAATTCGCATCTGCATGTATATCCCACACTGAGAAACATATTCCTAAAACTAATAATGTTGTAATAATACGAGTAATGATGTTCATA
>JBDQID010000189.1:0-4333 GCA_040264515.1 Chlamydiales bacterium | reverse complement strand
CTCGCAAATTGAACTCAGGTACCGTGGTCTTAAGTAAACTCATCGTCTGTCTGAATTCGAGACCGAGCTGTTGTAGGCACAAAAAAAGTGCCAAACTTCGGCCCCAGCACTAAAGTGCTAGGCTAAATTAAGAGTCGGGCTCACGTTAAATAAATTCTAGGACTCGTTCAAAACCACTTCCTAAACTTATTTAAAGAACTTATGTAACTAGACATTGGCAGTAATAGCGAATTATCTCCTTGAAAATAAAGGCGTAAAGATAATAAAATTTTGGTTCACACCCCAATTAAAAGTGAAACTTTATGAGTGATGCAAATCTAACTATTAGCAGTCATGAGTGTGGATCGTCTCACACCTCTTTTCAGCTGGGCTCGTTTATTCAAGCAGGCGTTGTCCTTATCTACCAAGACCAAGAAGCTCCCTATCGAAATATTATTTACGATCTTCCCAAGATTTCTTTGGACCCATCCCTTCCTGCAGAAGGAATCAAAGAAGCGCTACTCTCTGAAGATCCAATATTTGAAATTCTAGGCGAAGTTGTCTCTATTAACAAAAAAGACAAAAAAATCGTACTAACAAACCACGATACCGTTGCTTATCACCACTGCCTTCTTATTTCAAGCGATATCTTTCCTGCTCATGACCAAAAGAAACCGTTTGAAGCTGCGCTTCAAGCTCTTGCAGACGGCCTTATTATCAAAGATATACTCTCGCTTTCCATTAATTCACAATCAGAGCAACAAAAACCTGACTTTAACTCCCATCAACTCTCCTTGTCAGACAAATATCAACCTGCTATTTACGGTGTTGTACAGGAAATGCTCCAGCAAGCAAATACTCCGTACAAATCTCATACACCAACGGGAGGAACTGTAGTCCTCTGTTAAAGGAGGTTTCTATGAGTACATCCAATCCATTAGAAGGCTTCGGGCTTCGAAAAAACCAAGGCCTTATAGACCTTCTGGGAAAAAGTTCCAAAAACAGAACTTCTAAAAGCGATGAGACGAAAGACCTTCTCTCTTTCGCTTCAAAAAAAAGTGCTGATAATATCAAATTCACCCATTACTTCTTAAAGAATCGCCTGATCAAAGGGCTTGACGCTACAATTGCGATGCATCTCGATAAAAACCCCGAAATGAAGGATAACACCTTTATCGGTATTGTAACGGATGACAACTTTCGTACTGAAGTGCTCGATCTTAAAAGTGCCGCACAATCGGTCTCTGACCTTGCCGAAGAAGACGCAATAGAAGTTATGAAAAAAAATCCCGTAGGCTATTTCAAGCATGCCGACTTTACAATGAAGACATCATCGGATCACTCTTATCAAGAACTTCGCGACAAGCTCAATAACTTTTTCAATAAAAACGCCGATGTCTTTCAATATCTGCGCGACAATCCCGATAGGAATGTGGAAGCAGAAGATCTCTACAAGCGCCCTTCTTTATAAATTTATTTATGAAGTATAACCCGAGGCTCGGATAAGCAAAAAGGAAGCCGTGGTTAAAAGAGCGACTAAGAAAAACCATTTCATTCAGTCGTCCTACGAACTTACCTCTAGCTTAGGAGATTCAGTAGATTGCAAAGCCCAGAGCAGCAGCTCCTCTGTTGCTTTCCAATCGATACAAGGATCGGTAACAGAGAGGCCTGGGCGTAATTTTTCAGAAGAAATTGATTGATTTCCGGGGAAAATATTACTCTCTAACATCAAGCCTGCAACATTATTTTTTTGCTGAAAGACTGTCTTGAAAATATCGATCTGCCGCTGCTCGTCACCACGAGAGTTATCATGAGAACAATCTACAATCAAGCGAGTAGAGAGATTTTCTTCCCCGAGGATGTTTGCCGCTACTTTAAGAGAATAGGTATCATAATTCGATGTCATTTGGCCTCCACGTAAAACAATATGAGGACAAGGATTTCCTGTAGTGCGCCTCTGAAGAATCTTGCCATCGGAATTCAAACTCAATATGGAGTGAGATGCTTGTGCTGTTACTGCTGCGTGAACAGCAACGGCGATGTTACCATCCGTGTTATTTTTAAAACCCATGGGCATTGGCAATCCTGAGGCCATTTGTCGATGGACAGGAGAAGAGACAAGACGCGCTCCGATAGAGCCCCAAGAAATAAGATCTGAAAAGTAGGGTGCCAAAAAAGGATCTACAAACTCTGTTGCTGTTGGCAAGCCCATTTCTGCTAACTCTACTAAGAGTTTTCGTGTTAAAGTCAGCCCTTCTTGACTCTTTTCTGTACCATCAAGATAAGGGTCGCGTAGAAAGCCTTTCCACCCTAATTTCGTACGTGACTTTTCAAAATAGGTTCTCATCACTATAAAAATAGAATCAGAAACTGTCGTAGACAAACTCTTAAGGTTCATTGCATATTCTCGTGCGCTATCAAGGTCGTGAATCGAGCACGGGCCTAAGATAAGAAGTAGTCTGGGATCTTTACCATTTAAGATATTGATAACAGTACTACGACTCTGCACAATGAATTCGTTGATATCTTCTGAAGACGAATTGTGCATAAAAACAGAAGATGGAGAGGGAAACTGGACTTCTCTTAGCATATTTATGTAATATAGACGTTTCGGTCCGCTAATCATAATCATTCAAAACAAAAAATGACAGTAATGATAACAGAAACCTACTGGAAAAAGCATCACAAAGGCTCAACGCCTCTTTTGCGCTGCAAAATCAATAAAAAACTCACTGGATATTCAGCTTCTGCGGAAGGAAATCGAATATCTCTTGAAGTTGCAAACTCTGATATCGGAGAGTTCGCTGTCCACCGTATTATTACTGGATTGCGCAGTCACCATACGGCTGAATTCCTTGGAAGGCACACTCCAAAATACCATCAGCGCCCACTTTGGATCAAAGAAGTGCCAAAAATACCACCTCAGCTTATCGCAGAACGCTTAAAACAGATGGGATTCAACGCTCTTATTTTCAAAGAAGAGCCTCCCGAAGAAATTGTCTCCGAACTAAATACATATGGAATCCAAATCGGCTATGAAATCTATAACCTGGATACAAAACCCGTAGCATGTAATTTCATCTTTTATACAAGCCAAGTGATTACAGAGCCGCACCCACGCTATACGAGTATATTAAAAGAACTTCAAAAGGCCGAAGAGTTCTCTTTGCCTCTCATCTTCTTTCTTCCAACCCCAAACAAATTTCTCTCCGAGCAGCACGCCTTCTGGTTTGAAGAACTTTGCGATGAAGTAGCACTAAAGACAACTCTTGCATTTGATGGTTCTGCCAATACAAAAGATCTCTGGGAGCTGTTAAGGTGCTCTGAGGACTGTTCTGCGACACCTCTTTTGCCAATTTTAGATCTGAGTTCTTCTCTGATGGGAGAAGGGTTATGGCCAATTCTACCCATTACATCTTTTAATTACTGCCTCTCTAGGATGCGTCGTCATAACTTTTCAGGCTGTATTATACGCTCTGCAACGCTCCCTCAGGTGGGAAGCCTACTCGACTGTAATCTATGGGTAGCAGGGCAGATGCAGTGGGGATCATTAACGCCTGAGCTACTAACTGAGACTTGGATGAAGAGTAATCAAGAAAAGATGCTGCCTCTGCTCCGTAACGGAGTCTTCTCTACTCTCTTTGAGAATATCACAAAAATTAATGAGCTACACAATAGCGACATAAAAGGCGATGAAAGTTTTTCCGAAAAGGATTGCCTGCGTTTTGAAGCTCAGACAATTCTCAATAGCCTGAATCAAATGCGTCTTTTGTATGAAAAGCCTGAGCCTGAAAAAGGCAAAGAGAGCGATAATCTCGAATTCTCAGATTACATCCGCTTCTTTATTCGAGATGCCAAGCGGCTACTCTTTTCTGCCCTTCAGAAAAAGAAGCTCTCTATTCCAAGTCTTTTAGAAGGGAATGATATCAAGGAGGCGTTCTGGACACGCCTTTCCCAGCAGCCTACAAACGGTATAGGTGCTGGGGTCGATGTTATCACTCTTGATCAGCCTCATGTTGAAGAAGGAGTGATGCTGCAAATTTACAACCAAACAAGAATGTAGCTACTCTCTTTAGCCCAGCGCTAAAGTGCTTAGCATTACCCACATCTTTAATTAGGTAAAAACAGTTTATAGTGCATCCAAAATGGCTTTTTTTGGAGGAAAGTATGTCATAGACACTCGGGTGACCGGTGGTTAGGTAGATAGAAACCAGAGCCCGCAAGGGCGACTGAAGAATGCAGCTATCTTTCTCAGTCGCTCTTACGAGCTCTGGACTTTTGTTTATCTGACCACGGGTTCCCTTTGGTCACCCGAGGCTTTGATCTGTCGTCCTACGGACTCGCTCTTTATCTT
>JBDQID010000188.1:0-4365 GCA_040264515.1 Chlamydiales bacterium | reverse complement strand
TGACGATACCGGAGCCGCCGAGAAGGAGAATCCAGAGGGGAATGTCGGAGGATGCCGCAACGTTACCGGTTTTAAGAACAGTAACGATTGCTGCCATTGGGCCGATGGCGTTGGCAACATCGTTTGCGCCATGAGCAAATGCGATGCAGCAGACACTTAAAATTTGCATTTTTGCAAAAATTTTCTCAACTTCTTGTGTCGCGGGACACTCTTTGATCGAGGCGTGCCCCTGTTTTGCAACGTCGAGAACAGAATCTAGTTTATTGGAGATCTCCAGTACATCTTCATACGCTTTCGAAGAGACGCTGTTTTTGGCTTTAAGTAGATGCTTTCTTGCTTTTTCTAAGCTGTAGAGAACTTGGCGGTTCTCTGCCAATCCCGACGGGTCTTGTGCCGGATGCGTCTCGGCGACTCTTTTGATCATGAGAAAGCTAATGAGAGCACCGACGGTAGATATAGCAATCGAGGCAAGAAGAGCTTGCTCAAAGGGGAGGTTCAAATGCAGTTTTTCAAGGCCTTGGAAAAGTAGCGGCTTTGACATGACCATTAGCACAGTGAATACCATCAGAGGTGTCATTAGTTTGGCAGCTTTGACGGGGTTATAGTGATAAAAAATTGTTCGTAGCAAGATTTTGAAAATTATAAACGAGGTGGCAGCACCCAGAAGAGGCGAGCTGATCCAGCTAGCAATAATGGAAATCAACGTTTCCCAATGGATGGCATCGACACCGCCATAGACAAGTCCAAAACCGAAGATCGCTCCGACAATTGTGTGTGTGGTTGATACAGGCCAGCCAAAGTACGATGCGACTTGTAGCCAGCTGCCGGCAGCGAGCAGTGCTGCCATCATTCCGTAGACAAGACTCATTGGGTCGTTTGCGAACAAAGAGACGTCGACAATTCCTTTTTGGACTGTTTCAGAGACGTGAGAGCCGATAAAAAAAGCACCGGAAAATTCTAGAATTGCAGCTAAAATAACGGCGCGACGGAGTGTCAGCGCTCCGGATCCAACAGATGTTCCAACGGCGTTTGCAACATCGTTGGCTCCGATGTTCCAAGCCATATAAAAGCCGATGATGAGGGTCGCTATAAAGAGTGTTTCAGGCATGGAGCTATTTTAAGTCTAATGTCATTCGTACGCGATTTGCTAATTTTTCTGATAAATCAGAAATGGCCCCGATATTTTCAATGATATGGGTCCAGAGGTGAAACTCTTTGAAATCGATAGAATTGTTGTTATAAAGGATTTTAAGTAGTTTTCTTTGAATGAGGTCCGCTTCGTGTTCTTTAAAGGCAACATCTTCGACCATCTGCTTGACTTTTTCAGCTTCGACACCACCAAAAGATGACTGTAGGAGCTCATGGAGCTCATCGATCACGAGTTTTGCAGCTTGAAAGCAGTCGATGTTTTTGTCTAAAAAAGCGTGGATAGCATCTTTTAGCTCGCCCTCTAATTTAAGAGGCTTTATTGCTAGGAGAATACCGATATCTTCGGCCTTATCGGCAATGCCGTCTTGGATGGCGAGGATTTCTAAGAGATTTCCTCGGTCTACGGGAAGAAAAAGACTTTTTGGAAGGTGGTTGCGGATATCATTTTTGATAAGATCTGCTGCGTGTTCTAACTTTGAGATGTCATTGGAGAGTTGCGTAACCCTCTCTTCGTCACAAGCTTCGAATGGAACGAAGATTTCTACTGTCTTTTCGATGCAGGTGGTGACTTGCTCCATGTGCTTTTGCAGGGGAGCAAAAGGGGAGTTGCCGAATAAACTGAGGATTGCGCGCATCATATCTCCGATGATATAAAGATAAAATCAGCAATATTTATAACGCCTTAGACCGATTTCTGTATATGAAAAACCAAACACGCCCTATCTTAGAGGTCTCTAACCTTACAACAAAGCTTAGCATTAAGGGTCAAGAGCTTGTCGTTGTCGACTCGCTCTCGTTTCGCCTTTTTCGCTCAAAAACGTTGGCGATCGTGGGCGAATCGGGTTGTGGGAAATCGATGAGTGCGCTTTCGCTTTTGCGTATTTTGCCTTCTCCCCCAGCTTTGCCTTCCACTGGTGTGGTACACTATATGGGAAGAAACTTGCTCCGGATCACTGAAAAGTCAATGCGCGCAATTCGCGGTAATAAAATAGCGATGATTTTTCAAGACCCGATGTCTGCTTTGAATCCAGTATATACAATAGGTAATCAACTAAGAGAGGCTGCAACTCTTCACCTTGGGCTTTACGGTGATGATGCAACGGCGTGTATTATAGAGGCGCTAGAAGATGTACTGATCCCAAGGCCGCAGGACTGTATGGATGCGTACCCTCATCAGCTTTCAGGCGGGATGAAGCAGCGTGTGATGATTGCGATGGCGCTGATGTGTAAGCCTGATATTCTTATTGCTGATGAACCGACAACAGCGCTGGATGTAACCATTCAAAAGCAGGTGCTCTCTATCATTAAAAAATTACAAAAAGAGAAGGGCATGGCGCTGCTTTTAATCACTCATGACATGGGCGTTGTAGCTGAGATGGCCGATGATGTGATTGTGATGTATTCCTCTCGCGCTGTTGAAGAGGGGCCTGTAGAGCAAATTTTTGATCAGATGGGCCATCCGTATACGCAAGGGCTTTTTCTCTCGCGCCCCCATCATAATACAGTAAAGGGTAAGCTGCCGTCGATTACAGGCAATGTTCCCCCCATTGCAAATCGCCCTTTAGGATGTCATTTCGCACCGCGTTGCGCTTATGCTATGCCGCGCTGCAAGGAAGGTACTGTACCAAGAGAAGAGCTCTCAGTACCAGAGCACAAAGCGCTCTGTTGGCTATATCATTCGGATGTGAAATCGGGATTACGTTGGGAGTTGTCATGAATCAGATACAACCCCTCTTAGAAGTAAGAGGTCTTAAAAAATATTTCCCTATTTACTCAGGTGTCTTTCGCAGGCAGACGGGGAGCGTAAAAGCTGTTGATGGAATTGATTTCTTTGTCAATGAAGGGGAGATTTTGGGGATTGTTGGTGAGTCGGGCTCTGGTAAGAGCACGGCGGCGCGCGCAACGGTACGCTTGATTGAGCCCACAGCAGGGCAGGTGAGCTTTTGTGGCCTGGATTTCCTCTCTCTTGCCGATAAGCAGTTGCGCTCGATGAGAAAAGATATGCAGATGGTATTCCAAGATCCGTATGCGTCATTGAACCCGAGAAAAACAATTGCACAGAGCATTGGAGAGGGCCTTTTGTATCATGATCTTGTTAAAGATGGGAGTGAAAAAGAGGGTGCGATAGAAAATGTGTTAAAGAAGGTTGGACTCTTGCCTGATGCGATGATGCGCTATCCACATGAGTTTTCCGGGGGGCAACAGCAGCGTATCTGTATTGGAAGGGCAATTGCCTTGAGTCCGAAGCTTGTTATTTGTGATGAGGCGGTATCGGCCTTAGACGTCTCTGTTCAAGCGCAAATATTGAACCTGCTCTTAGAGCTCAAAGAGAGCTTGAATCTAAGCTATCTCTTTATCTCTCACGACCTTTCTGTTATCCGCTATCTGTGTGATCGTGTGATTGTTTTACTCGAGGGAAAAGTTGTTGAAGAAGGGCGTGTTGAGCAAGTTTTTAGCGATCCACAGCACGCCTATACCAAGCGTCTTTTAAGCTCTATCCCTGTCGAACATCCCTCTCAACGCACATAGTATTCCCAAATATTTTTAACGCAAAGGCGCGAAAGGAAATAAAATTAAAAACAAGCTAAGATTGGCTCTTAATCTGGTTCTGTTTAATAGTTTTTAGGCCTGATTCACCTAACATAACGTCAGTTCGACTCTTAATTTAGCCTAGCACTTTAGTGCTGGGGCTGAAGTTTGGCACTTTTTTTGTGCCTACAATAGCTCGGTCTCGAATTCAGACAGACGATGAGTTTACTTAAGACCACGGTAGTGGTCGTTTCTCTCTTTAGCTCAGCACTTTAGTGCTGGGAAAGATAGAAAAAAATCTATGCCACGGTAGTGGCATCTCTTAACTTATTCAAATTAACGGGGAAGCAAAGCAGCGCTACTGCGGTGTATCAATCCTTATCCGATAAGAGCTTTTATCGAAGAGGTAAGAGAGAAAGAACTCCTTTATGGAGCTAAAGGAGTTCTTATTTTTTAACAGCTATTGTGGTCTCGTTAACTATTTATTGAGATGGACGCAGCCGCTGCTCTAGCTCATCGAGCTCTTGGGTAAGCTCTTTGGGTAGCTTTTCTCCAAACTTCTCAAAATATTGATCCGCAAGGCTTTTAGTGGGTAAATCCACTGTCTGTGGCTCTTCTGGATCAATAATATCATTAATGTCAATAGAATTGCTACTTTCAGGTTGAATATCATTAACAGGTGACGAT
>JBDQID010000187.1:0-4369 GCA_040264515.1 Chlamydiales bacterium | reverse complement strand
TAACTACGAAACTCACGTTACTTAATTAAAGATATAGAGACTACAAATCAGTAAAATACTGGGCTAAAGAGAGATACGAGCTTAAACGCGCTGGTAATTAATTCGATTTTTGAGTACGTGGATCCGCTTTCATGGCCTCTTTTTTAAGAGCTTCCATGTGTTCCATCAAAGAGCATTGATTACTCTCATCAACTGCTACAACTTCATCGACCAAAGAAGATATTGCAGAGGAGAGTTCTTCAACTTCGCTATCAAAGCGCGTTTTCTCATCTCTTGCCATCCAGCGCTCTTTTCTTTTGAAGAGTTCATCTTCTTCTTCTTTAATGCACGAGAGCATAATTTTCTGTTTTTTTAGCATGGAGATAATATTTTCAAAGGGGCGCTTCGATTTGAACATATCTTGAGTTGCAGTTGCCATTTCTAGAACCACACGATAATAACCACACTGTTTTTCCAAGAGCGTTATTAGCACTAAGACTTCTTCATGAGTTGTTACAGTTGTTCCCATTCAAACCGTCACATCGCGTTAAGTTCATTGATCATTTCTTTCGCTCGTATACGAGTTGTCACCTGACTTGCTGCAGTTCCTGGAAGCTGTGCCAATTGCTGGAGGTAATCCCGGGCCTCTCTTAGAGACGCTTCGAGCTTTGTCTGTGCAAGCTGCTTATCGATATCATCTTCAATATAAGCAATATCGTTTATTTGCTCTCGTCCTAAATTAATTAAGGCACGAGCAATTCCCATTTGGGCACGATATTTGTCATACTTATTGAGTTGTGCGAAGTATTTATTATTTTCAGGCTTTAACAAATAGCGATGATATTTTTCTGATCTAATCCAATCTTCTCTAAATTCGGCTGTCATTGCAGCTGTTTCACACATCTGCCATACAGTTTCGGGATCTGAGACTCTGCTTGGAAAGTTCATCACTTCCTTTAGATAGCCATCTACGATCTCGGTCATTCTATTATAGTCTTCAAAAGTATCTAGATGAGAATGCATGGAGACACGATAGACATCAACTTCTTCTAAAAGCTTTGCCTGCGGGCTTACGGCAATGAAAAGATCGTCTATACCAGTTGCTCTCATGCGTTGTTCAACCCAGCGGCGTAGAGCAAGAGCGCCACCTGCTAGACGTTTTTCGGGATTTAAGATCTCGAGAAGATTATCGATGTTGTCATTAAGAGGTACGAGTACTTTTCTGTCTTCCTTTGTTAAGCGTAATCCTTTTGCAAAGCTATAGGCAAACTCATTGAGGTATTTAGCCTCTAAGCTTCCCTTTGGAAACTGTTTTATAAGCTCTCCGATAAAGTGATGAGGTTTCATCTTCTCATTTACAAAGGTAAAATCGCGTATGCGTTTCATGGTATTATAGCGGCGCATTCGCTGCCCACCAATGGTTTTATCCCATTGACGCATGTTATGAATTTTTTGCCTTGCTATCGCTTCTGGAAGCGCTTTGGATTCTTTATCAAAAAACTTATTAAGTATTTCGAGAACTTGTCTATAGCTCTCTTTTTGTCCCTGCGCTTGAGCTATAAATTTCTCTATTTCTTTGAGTCCTTTTTCGGGATTCAATAGCTCCCCTCTACGCAGCCCACGTCCTATAACGCGTCGATAACCTGCAAAGGTCGAAAAAAGCAGTTCATTAATATCGCATTTAATGGACTCCCACTTACACTTTAAGAGTTGCCCATGTTGATAAACATTGAACTCTTGTCGTTTCATTTTTCGAAGAAAACGGTCTTCTTGCCAAGAGAGCATTCTGAAGAGAGCTTCGGCGGTATGGTAGTACTCTTTTGCTGTACTGTAGTCTCGCCGTCTTTTAAAAATTTCCGCTGTATACAGGTTGCCCAAAGCGAGGGGCCGAATAGAGTCCCGATAATCTGTTTCTAGGACTCTTAAGCCACGAGCTTGAGTAAGGTCCATATTGCCATCTTTATCAATCAAGACTTGAGGAGAGTACAGCTTGAACAAGGTTTTAAAAGAAGCTATTGCATCATCATAATTAAAGAGCTCTTTTTTTACTTTTCCCCAATCGACAAAAAGATCTGCGTGATAGAGGGGCTGTAGCCCTTCGGCTATGAGTTTACGCTCTTCAACAAGTTTACTTAAGAAGTAGTCGGCCATGAGCCAGCTCTTCATTTTTATCAAGGAGTGCGCATAGCCAACTTTGGCTTGAATGACAAATGTATTTGAGGGGTCTCCCTCTTGAGCTTTGCGGAACGTCTCCATTGCAGCTTCGAAATCTTTGTTCTCAAAGTAGAGTTTTCCTAATTCAAAAGAGACGTAAGCGTAACCTGGGGTAACTTCTCCGGGTAGATCGCCTTTTATTGTCATTGCATCTTGCTCGAAGGAGCCTCCAGCATTATAGGAGTGGCCTAGTACCGATGTGAAATCTTTTCTTGCTGCAGCGTAATTACCAAGCATTTTATTAAGAAGACCTCGCTGCATTGCTGCGGCATCTCTATAAGGGGAATAGAATTGAGTTAGGATCAGCTGGGAGTAGTATGCCAGAGCTTTCTGAGCGTAACTTTTAAACGCTTCTGTATCACCTACGGGTTGTTGAAGCCCTGTTAGTGATAGCTCAAATGCTTTGTTATATTCTTGCATTGCTAAGGATTGATAACTTCTTCCCAAGCGATATAGTACCTCGTGTGCAACAGGATTGCGTGCTAGAAGGGAGGCGTAGAAGGGGTGTATCCCTGTATCATACTGATAATTAGAGAGCAGGATAGGATCAACTTGACCTAGGATCCCATCGACCTCTTTAACGCCTCGTCTGGGTAGCTCTTTTACGATACTAGAAAGAATTTGTCGATAATACTCGATTGCTTCTAGCTGTTTATCTTTTAGAGTAGCAATAACCCCTAAGAAAATACGTGCTTCATCAAAATAGTCAATGGGTCCGCGTTGACGAACGGGGAATTCTTGGGAGGCAAATCGGGGCCCCAGAAGAGATTTTGATGTAAGGGAAGAGCCATCTCTTGGTGTCTGAATAAAGTCAACAAAAGAGAAGAAGGCACGAGACGCCCCGTCTAACTCAGATTTAACTTGAGCATCTCTCTCTGGGGGCGTATTACTTGCGTGAATGAATCGCAAAGCGCGACGCATATAAATCTCACCTGATAGAAAACGAGAATGTGCTACGAAGATATCGTTATCTTGTTTTTTGAATCCTTCATACCCTTCAGTTGCCTGTGGCTCTAGTGCTGTAATTACGTATTTTGATAATTCATCATGAAAGACATGAAGAGCACTTTGCTCAAGAAAGTTCACCCACGACTGGTAATTTGCGCTGTTTTGGTCAACAGCTTCGGCTGTTTCTCCAAATAGCTTATCTGAGTAGACGTAACCTGGATCAAACTCTTCGATGACGAGCTGCCCACGCCGGGCTTCATCTTGAAGCATTTGCTCAGATATCTCATTAGAAAATACCATCTTATCAAAGGTTGGTAGGCGACTTTGGTCATAGAGACTTTTGCCAATTAAGTAGAGAGCTTTTGCTTTATAAAAGTTCTCCTGACTTTTCACTTTATGAACTTTACGAAGGTGGCTAAGTTGGGACTCTTGTTGGGCGATGATTTTTTTAATCCCTTTAAGATCCCCTACGCTTAGGGTTGTGATTGCTTTTCCGAATTCACCTGCAGTCCAAAGAATTTGTGAGGTTAGATATTCTAATTTCGCATCGTTATCGATCATTTCTTTATTAATTTCATCAAGAGCGTCTTCTATTTTAACCATCTCTGATGAGAGCTCTTTTCTGTATTGCTGAGTGTTAGCAAGGGTCGTTGCATAATCGTCTGAAAGAGAACGTAATTTTTTATTAATTTGCTCTTCTTTTCCACTCAGGACCTCAATGAGGTGCTCCACTTCAACAATACTTGGCATTAACAAATCGACTCGGACTTGATCACGGCTGCGAGCAGCTTCAATTTTTTGATCTTTAAGTCCATCTTTTTTCTCGAGGGCAGCTTGTAATTCTTCGAGAACAATTTTTCTCTCTTCGAATACTCTTCTGTATTCACTGACATGCAGGCCCATTTCCTGTTCCATTTCATAGAGCTCTAAGCTGTCTAAGTAAAAGCCTGTACCTCTGCGACCGGTCCATGGAAAGCGCTGATTTAAGTCCTCTGAGAGCATCTTGAAATGCCTCTGAGAGCTATGCAACCGTTTACGAGAGAGCAAGATATTTTCCATGTAGCGGCTTAAGTCGTTAATTTGCGCTTCAGAAAGAATAGCACCACTTCCTAATACATGGGATATCTGCTGCATATTTTCGAGGATAATCGTCTCTTGTCGAAGGATATCTTCTTGTAACTCGTTTTGCTGCCAAATATTTTCATACTGCTGCATCAAGTTATTTTGG
>JBDQID010000186.1:0-4370 GCA_040264515.1 Chlamydiales bacterium | reverse complement strand
TCAATATCGGTGGTGAAACCTCGTTTTCCTATAGCAGCGAATTTGGAAAAGGTGGCTCTCACTCCACAAGCGTCTCCGTAAGCTCCACATCCGGTGTCACCGTCACACTACAACCCAACGAAAGCGTCGTTGCAGAACTCTCCGCAAGCCGTGGAAAACTCCGTGTTCAAGTCGTATACGAAGTTACCCTATCCGGTGATACCGCAATCAACTACAGCGGTAAATACAAAGGACACCACTTCTGGGCACTACCCATCACAGCCGTTATGTCTTCTGGCGGTATCGCAACCTCCTATCAAACTACAGAAACACTCGAAGTCGGATACTACACCAACGGCCGTGTTACAACCAAAAACATCTCCGCCGTCGGTGCTGGTGTCTAAACACCACACTATCCACCAGGCCAACGGCCTGGCTATAAGTTAGTTAAATTCCTCAGGCTGAAGGCCTGCAAGAAAGCGTATCTTATCTTGCAGGCCTTCAGCCTGATCTTCTCAATCATCAAGAGAAATCGTTCTAAAAGCCAAGACCTCATCCATCTTACCCTCTTCCCCAATCAGCTTATTCTGAAACAACTCAAAAGAGCAATTTGAACCATCAAAACTAGGACGAATGGTAAAACTAGGATGGTCCCCCGCACAAGCCCTGTCATTAGAAATAGCTCTAAATGCAGCAGACTCCGCCCTATCCTCCAAGCTCCCACTCAACATATCTACCAACTCAATATCACAATCACTCGGAGCTCCCTTAATAGGCAACAAATTCACTATACTACGATATAAAAAGTTTAAATCGATAAACGCAGACATCTTAAACCTACAATAGCTAAATTTTAATTAAATTGATAAATCCGAATCACTGCTGTCAGAGCAACAAGAACCGTAAACAACAGCGCCAAAGGCAAAAAAAACGAAGGCAGCAAAATCATCGCTACAAAAAATAAAAACGCCTCCGTCCTCTCCATAATACCCGGACTGTAATAAAAACTCTTCTCCGACTCATTACTAGAAAAAATCCCCACCACAAGAAAAGAGGTAATACAAAATAAAACAGAACCAAGCATCAACAAACAAAGCAACGCCCTCGAAGCCGGATCCACAAAATACAAACCCAAAATAATCGAAAACTCCACCAAACGATCACACACAATATCCAAAACGGCTCCCTTCGGACAGCTTCTCTGCGTCTGCCTTGCCAAGCTCCCATCCACCGTATCCAAATAACCAGACAGTAAAATCAGACAAAACGCCGCCCATACAAAATCGTAAGCTAATAGCGGTATCACCAAAACACCCAAAAACAAACCAAAAAATGTCAGATGCATAGGCGTCACAACTTGACCTCTCGATAGCCAAGAAACAAAAGGATCCACAAGGACCCTCTGATAAGGCGCACGACAATACGTATCAATCATCTCTCCCCCACCTTCCTGCTCGCGATTTTCCGTATCACCACCGGCATCAAAGCAAAAAAACCAAGTGCCACAAACGCTATCTTCATCTCGTTATTAAACAGTAAGCCAATAGAAAAACTCTCCCCACTATCAAAAATAGCCCCAAGACCCGCTCCCGCTTGCGTAAACACAAAAGAGCCCGGAGTAATCCCCACCACCGTCGTCCAAACATACGTAAACAAAGAAACTCCAAAAATCGCCGGTGCCAAATTCACCAACCAAAAAGGAAAAATCGGAACAAAACGCAAAAACAATAAATACGACGCCGCATTATCCTCAAATCCCTTCTCCATCTTTTTCATCATCGGACCCGCCCTCTTCCGCAAAAACTCACCAAAAGCCGTTCTTGCCGCCAAAAACAAAAAAGTCGCTCCAATCGATGCTCCAATAATTGTGTACAAAGCGCTGAAAGGCTGAGGAAATAAAAAACCTCCAGCCAACGTCAAAAACAGAGCCCCAGGAACAGATAGCGTCACTGAAACAATATATACCAAAATATAAACAAGCGGTGCCCCAAAAGGATACTCTTCTACAAAAGAGAGCAAAATATGACGCTGCTTCTTCAGCGTCTCAAAAGAAAGCAAATCCGACAGCCCTGAAAAATACAGCACCGCCATCCCAAGAAGAATCAAAAAAAGAGGGAAAAATCGTTTCATACAAGAATACACATAAAAATATTAATCGAAAAGAATCTTGCGATCCTTTATAACGCTGCAAATTAAAGATTTCAATAGCAAAAAGCGGAGACCCCCATGACAGGTGTATGCACATCACTACTCACAGACTACCTTCCAGCCTCCCCGCTACTTCAAAATGCTATCTGCGCTCTATATGAACCTGCAAAATATACACTCTACACCTCGCTTGCTCTCTTCTCCCTAGATAAAATAAGAGCCGCTATGCCCCGCTGGGGAGAAAGCAACAGCGAAGCCCTCGGACGCGCTGCCCTCCACTCAAAAAAAATCCAACGACTCTACCAAAAAGATGTAGACCAACAACTCAGAGAATTCAACAGCGATACTCAAGAAAACTGGAAACCATTCGGTGACCCCATCATGGAAATCCCTGACGAAGGCTGGTCGACAGAGCAGTGCGAAGCACTCATTAAACGATACGACGCAATCACACAAGAGCAACTAAACGACCATCAATTCTCCGGAACCATCTACTCCCCCGATATCACCATTGATAAAGTTGAAAGAGCTGAGAGCAAAACCGATACTGAAGGAGTAAGTGAGCTAGAAACCGTAGCCAATAAATTACACAAAATCTTCATTACAGCTTTCGCGCACTCCTACAAATGGAACGCTCTTCACTCAAACGAATTCGGTGTCGCAAACGTTATCGACTTTCAAGTCGTGCAAATGGTCTCTCACATGTTCGGAGGCACCCCAGAAGAAACCACAGGATTCGTAACAAGCGGTGGAACAGAAAGCCTCATGATCGCCGCTCGATCGTATCGCAACTGGGGAATCAAAGAGCTCGGACACGCACCAGGACAAAGCGTCATCATCGCCCCCTCCTCAGTACACGCAGCAATCCTAAAAGCAGGACTTGCATACAACATCAAAATTGTCCTAGTCGATACCGATCCAAAAACCGATACCGTCGACTTAAAAAAACTAGAAAAAACAGTACAGAAACACGGAAACAAAGTCGTCGCCATCGTAGGATCCACCCCATCCTATCCTCTTGGCACCGTTGATCCCATCGCTGAAATGGCCGCTATCGCCAAAAAGGCCGGCTGCGGAATGCATGTAGACGCCTGCCTCGGTGGATTTGTCATCAATAATCTAGTCGAGCACGAAACAAACTACCTCTCCATTCCAGGCGTAACAAGCCTCTCCGCTGATACACACAAAAACGGACTCGCCCCAAAAGGCTCCTCCACAATCGTTACACGCCCGCTCGCAAACGGCAAATCCCTTATCTACTACTCCGTCTACCCCATTCCAGGATGGAGCGGAGGTATCTACGGCACCCCAACAGATTCAGGAAGCCGCTCCGCAGTACAATCCCTTAACGCATTTCTCGCCATGCTTGCTATCGGGAAAAACGGCTACCAAGCCGTGGCACAAGCCATACAAGAAAAAAGAGTGCAAATCCACGAAATTCTAAACTCATTTAACACACAGCTAAGTGTTGTTGGCACACCATCCGTAAACGTTATCGCCTTTAAATTTAATAAAAATACAAATCTTGGGAAAGGCGCTATCTACCACCTAGCTCACGAAATGTCGCAAAGAAGAATTACTCTTAATGCGATCCGAGGCAACATCGTCCATTTCTGCATTACAGCACGCTCTGTAAACAACGAGCAACTCGCCGAACAATTTCAAAGCGCCCTCGCAGAATCCCTACAAGCCACAATTCAATACGCAAAAAAAGGGAATAAATTCGCAGGTGACGCCGGAATCTACGGCACCCTTGGCTCTGCCCTAAATCCAAAAAAAGACGAACTTAGCGCAACAAAATACGCTCAATATTTTCTACTCGGACAACACGCCGCAGACGACGCGCTCAGAAACTACTTCATCTCCAAAAACAACCCCTATACCCAGCACTAACCATCATGTAACTCATAAAAAGCGATTTTGAGTGGTTTTTAGAGCTCATTGAAGATCAGGCTGAAGGCCTGAAAGTGCAACAGCCCAGGGCAACGCCCTAGGGATAGATTAACGTGAGCTCGACTCTTAATTTAGCCTAGCACTTTAGTGCTTAGCATTACCCACATCTTTAATTAGGTAAAAACAGTTTAGACCACCTTTAAAATGGCTTTTTTTGAAAGAAAGTAGGTCATAGACACTTATAAACGATAATTAGAGAAAAAATGAGGTAAAGAGCGAGTCCGTAGGACGATTGATCAAAGCCTCGGGTGACCGTAGGGAACCCATGGTTAGGTAGATAGAAACCAGAG
>JBDQID010000185.1:0-4373 GCA_040264515.1 Chlamydiales bacterium | reverse complement strand
ATGATTACACCTGTGATGCAAAAGGAACGCTATAAAAACAAAATTCATGAAGGCTTTCAAAAACTCGAAAACACATTTATTCTTGGCTTCGATGAAATCCTCCAGGAAATGAGAAATAGCGACTCCTTGTGGGCTGACAAACTTTCCGAATGGCAACAAGAAATTTCCTCTGATGAGTGCGAAATTAATCCGCTCGACCGCGCTCCGAACCAAGAGCTCTGCGAGCTCTTAGGACTTGCTGAAGAAATGATCAACCCGATGGTTACAGCGACACACGCCATCTATAACAGTAAACGGTACGAAGAGGCTTTAGCCGCATGCCACTTCTTGGTTACACTGCACTCAACATGGCCGCCTTCTTGGCTCCTCTACGGCTTCTCCAGACAAGCAACAAGCGATCACCTGCAGGCGATCAGCTGCTACGCCATTGCTCTTTACGGAGAAACTGTAGCTCCATATGCGGCCTACTACACAGGCGAATGCTCTTACGCAACCGAAAACATGGAGCAGGCGCTCGCTGCAAGCGAGCAATCTATCGAACTCTGCGGAGAAAACGAGGAGCTCGCAGATCTGAAACAGAAAGCTGAAAGCTTGAAGAAATTAGTACAAAACAACTAAACAGGAGATATTTATGGGTCCAATGGGTCCGATGGGGGGTGGATCACATGTGGGTGGAGCTGGTGGTATCACGGGTCCTCCAGGAGACTCTGCAGCTGCATCCGGGGGTGCATCATCTCATCCAACAGCTCCCGCAGGAGCGCTCCAAAGCACCACAGCAGCAACAGGAGAAAAAGCTCGCACTGCTGCGACAACTACCCTTTCTCAAAGCACAGGAAAGGCTATCGGCGTCGCCGGAGACTCTTCAAAAACCCAGCAAGCTGCTGCTGCCACTGTATTCAATGCAGTTAGGTCAAACACACCAGAATAAAAGATATGAAGTCCAGGATGTAGTATCGAGCAATTTAAACCATTGACAAAAGTCAATTAAAACCGCTATCTTTTTGCAAGATCTTTTATGTAAGGAGATAATTTCATGAAAATAGGCCCCATCCGCTCTGGTGCAGGTTTGACCATTGTCATCTACCACACTATCCTAGCTATAACCCTTCCTCTTTACTTCTATTTTTACTCATTGAGCTGGCAGCTAGTGCTCGCATCAATTGTACTCTACTTCATCTCCGGACTCAGTATCACTGCAGCATACCACCGCTACTACTCCCACAAGACTTTTCAAGCAAACACTCTATTCGAACTTTTTTTTCTTTTTTTCGGAACAATGGCAGGTCAAGGAAGCGCTCTTCGATGGAGCTTTGACCATCGCTTACACCACGCACATGTCGACACAGACAAGGACCCTTACTCGATCAACAAAGGCTTTTGGTACGCACATATTCTTTGGCTAATGGAAGAGCAAAGTCCCATTGACCCCAAAGTTGTCCCCGATCTACTCTCCAATAAACTCGTGGTGTTTCAAGACCGTCACTACGGCAAGCTCGTTATTTTAACAAACTACCTTGCCTTTGCTTTTGTCGGTTGGCTTTGTAATGATAATATGGGAGCTTTTTTCTTAGCTCTTTGGCTACGTCTTTTCGCCCTTCACCACTGCACTTGGTTTATCAACTCTTTGGCACACGTTTGGGGATCGAAGAGTTATTCCAGGGAAGTGTCTGCTGTCGACAACTATATCATCTCCTTTTTAACTTTCGGAGAAGGCTACCACAACTACCATCACACTTTTGCAAGAGACTACCGCAACGGAATCCGTTGGTACCATTTCGACCCCACCAAGTGGCTTATTTGGTCACTGAATAAAATACGTATGACTTGGGGTCTAAAAAAGATGGACAACGCCACAATTCAGCGCCGTATGGTGATGAAAGACAAAGATCTTCTCATCGCACGTATCAAAGAGCTCTACTACGTTAACAAGGAAGTGTTAGAAGAAAAAGTGCAAGACCTTTCCGAGAGCTTAGCGAGCAAAACCAAACGCTTCTACATCCTCGTCGAGCAGTACAATCAGTACAAAAAAGCTAACCGCGAAAAAGAAAGCCTTCAAGCTCTAAAGCTCGAAATCAAAGCGCTGAAAAAATCCATTCGCCAGGAGTGGAAGTCGTGGTCAATACTCTCGCATCAAATCATGAACCTTAAGCCTTTAACTGTCTAGATCTTAACCGACTATTACTTGAGAAATCCTCCAAAGAATTTGCAAACACCAGTACAAATACCAATACAAATACCAATACAACCACCAAACAACACCGTCCCCACCGTTCCGACAGTAGCACCAAGACCTCCGGAAACGCCAGCAAGCAGCTTATCCCCCTTTTTCGATACTTCTTTAAACTCCTTCGCCGCCTCCTTACTTAATCCCTTTTCTAAACAGAAACTTCCCATAGCTCCGAAGTAAGCCCCAACTCCGACTCCGGCTTTATACCCTAACTCGACTATCTCGAAGGCAGCATCGGCACCACAAAAACCGACTGCTACACCAGCAACGAGCCCTGCAACGAATCCTGCAACACCTGCAATCGTCACTGCCACTGCCTTTGCTGCTATAAAACACGCTGTAGCAGCTATTGCAGAAACAACTACCAAAGCTTTCTTACCAAGAGATTTAGTAAGGGATTTAGCAACGGCTTTACCTCCTTCATTCTTTATCCTCTGGCGAAAACTCTTAAAACTTTTCCTTACGCTCTTACAGGCAGCAACACAGCCGTTAAGTAGAGACTTTGCCTTTTTCGGAACCCTCTTAATTGCCCCCCACAAGCGTTCGAGAGAGTTCTTTGTACTAATTTTACCAACAGCTCCTCTTCCGTCTTGAGGGTGCTGGTCTTCAACCGACGTTATGGGACACGCAATTTCCCCAGAAACAGGCAGGGACTCCCTTTCATCAGATAGCGGAGGTAACCTCCCATGCGGCTGTCCAGATGGCAGCGGGAAAGCTGCAGATGATGCCGCGTTCATACGTCACCTCCATTTTTTCCATGAAACTCTTTAATGGCTTGCTTAAACGCTTCTTTCTTTTTCTCACCTATCTCTATTTGCTCAAGTAGTTCCTTAGCTAAAAGCAACGTGTACTCCATGTTATCTATATCATGGATAGCTTCATAACAACGAGCTAAGTTAAGAAAGGTCGTGATGTTTGAGGAGTCTGTAACAGATGCCATAGAGTAATTGGCAATCGCATTGACCCACTCTTTAAGCCGGTGAAAACAGAGAGCTTGTGAGAACCACGCCTCGTGGCATCTTACATCTAGGAGTGTTAAGCAGTGAAACACAGCAGCTGCATTTTTAAAACTACTTTCCTCAAACAGTCTACAACCGATCTCATAAAACGAATTAAACACTTCGTGTGAGACATCAACTTCGCTCATAAGAGGCACTATGTCGTCTAGAGCGGCACTTTCATCCACTTCCTCCCCTACCTCCTGCAATGATCCTGGTTTGAATGCTTTTAATTCTTCAATCGTCTCTTTTTCTTTTCCTATAATCGGCGCTACGAACAACTCCTCCATCTTCACTCCCATTTGCTTTAACTCTTTTCGGCAAAGCTCTTGGTTGTGTACTCGATGTAAGTTATTGAAAATAACTTCCATCCCCTCTCTTGTTCGTATACGATCTTTACGCATATAAAGATGTTCAGATACAAAGTCCCTATATTGCTTCTTAATTTCTTTCATACTAGGAGAAGGCTTAAGAGGGTTTGCTTCAGGCTGAATAAACTCCTTCTCTTCCATAATTTGATTTAGAACCGGCTCTATCAAAAAGGCGAGTATCTTATCTTCTGCCTTTATCACCGACTTAACTGATTGTTGAGATTTCCGTTTCCGCTTCATAATACCCCACACATAATACGCAATATTTATTATACAAAAAAAACCAATTAAAACAAAACTAAAAAAAGCAACTAAATAACTAAACAACTCTTCCAAAACTTAACAAACTTAAATAAAAAAATGAAAACCATCTAACTGCAAATAACTTACGTTATTTAATAAGAAAATATAAAATAACGTTAATTTTCATCAGCTCGTAGTTTTCTACCGCAGCTACCACCCATTCGCATCAACCTAACATAGATTTCTGATATTTAGTGCTATGTGCAGGTCGTATTACTATTAACGCCGTTCGACTCTTAATTCCGCCCTGTCTACTGGTTTATAGAAATAGTTTTTAGACCACGGTAGTGGTCGTTTCTCTCTTTAGCCCACCACTTTAGTGCTGGGACGGGATAATAAGAACAGTGTGCCGCGGCAGCGGTACCTCTCTTCTTTTTTAACTTTGAGATCCTGAGAGATGCCACTACTGTGGCATAGTTTTTTTTCTACCTTTCCCAGCACTAAAGTGGTGGGCTAAAGAGAGAAACGACCACT
>JBDQID010000184.1:0-4377 GCA_040264515.1 Chlamydiales bacterium | reverse complement strand
CTATTTATTCTTCCATGATTGATACAACTGGAAGTCATCATGACCACCTATAAAATAAGGAAATGTTCCTACGTTTTCTTTTTCTAATAACTTCTTTAATTTGTCAAGCGCAATGCAAGAAAAAGTTTTAAAGAACTTTGTTCAGCTCTTGTTTTTTTGCTATTACAGCTCTTTTTGAGCTTATATTAAGGATTGTTTAAAGGTGGAATAGTCGATAAATTAAGGGCGGTTTTTTAGTTTTTTCTTGTTGAATATAAGAGGTTTATGTAAAAGCTTGCAGCTTAGTAAGAGCTTTTTTCAATGCGAACAGATAGAGAAAGTTTTTCATTATGGAATTCTCAACTTAAGAATGAAATTTTTAAATCTGAGAGAGAAGTTGCTCTCTTGGTATAGTCAGATATAATTTGAGCCGATTATAGAAGAGGGCCAAGCATTGGCTTGATTTTTTTACTTTCTTCAAAAAGATGAGAACAGCGATTGCATTGAAGTTCTTTATAGAGTACCCCTTGCCGAGGTTTAAACGCTTTTCTGCACTCTTGGATGTAATTACATTTGGGACAGAGGTGATACTCTGTTGTAATATCCCAAGTCCAATCGCAGCTCCAGTCGTGTTTTTCTTGCATTAGCAAACTTCAATCGTTGATTTTTGTTCGGAAAATAAAGGAAAAAAGCATTGAGAGCATGCCTTTGGGCTGTTTTTTATGTCTACGGTGTGTGTCACCCCAGCCGTTTCTCTCGTGCATCTCACAACCTATGATTCCTTTGCCAGGAGAGACCTCTTCTTTTTTAAGAAGAGTATCGTGAGGACAATCCTTATAGGTGTTATGCCACATAAGCGTAAGCCTTAATTTTCGATTCTTCCGTCTGCTTATTCTAACGCTTCTAAAAAATATTTTTCAAACATTTCTTGTACCATTGAAAATAAGGTGGCGCTTTTGTTAAACTTCCCTATCTTTTTAGAATTGTAAAAGGCTTGTCATTTCCATGTTAGGATTCTTTCGGCGTAATCAACGCATCTTTTTTCTTTTTACTACTGTCATAGTCACCATTACCTTTGCTTTTTTTGGTACTAATCAAACGCGACCTCGCTCTTCTGTCGGAGACGAACTTGCTTTCACAACTGTTACCGGAGAACGTGTAACGCGGCAAGATATCCAAAATATGACTCTCTTTCTTGGGACCGATAGCGATGATCAAAAAAATTGGCAAATCGCATGGGGCCCTAACTTTCTTAATGATGGTGTAATTAAACGAGACTTCCTCACAACAGGCCTTGCCCAATTGATGGCAGCCGAATATATGGATGAATTAGCCCCGAGTTTGAATACACGCTTGCAAAAAGAGAGACGCTATAAGCCGTACTCTCATCCAGAGGCGACCTTTTTAAGCGCTAAGACAACCTGGGCGTACTACGCACCACACCTCAGAGAGGCGTTTGATAACTTTCAGCAACGAGCTATGGAAGTTAGCAAAGAAGAAAGCTTCGATATGCGCGTAAAGCTCTATATTGAAGAGCGACGCTTTCCCTCAACACACCTTCGCCAAGCTCTTCTCATGCAAGAACAGCAGTTTGCTTGGATTCCAAAAGATCAACAGCTCATGCGCACAGACTTAGATCTTTACGGATATAGAACGGTTGAAGATTGGTTTGGAAGACAATTTGTCGAACTCGCAAGCCAGTTTGTCTTTAACGCTGCGGCCATTGCAGAGTCTAGGGGATATTACGTCTCTTCAGAAGAGGCGATGGCAGACCTTATTCGTCAGAGCGCTTTGAGTTTTGACAGAGTTAAAGGACAGAGCCGAGTCGGTGTTGCCAATAGCAAAGATTACTTCAAAGAACAGCTTCGGCGCCTTGGAATGGATCAAAGCACAGCTGTCTCTCTTTGGCAAAAAGTGATGCTTTTTCGTCGCCTTTTTGAAGATGTTGGTAATACGATTTTTGTAGACGCTCTTAGTTATGAGAAATTTCAAAATTATGCCAATGAAACAACAACTGTTGATCTGTATCAACTCCCCAAGGCACTACAGTTCTCTACTTTTAACGAGCTTCAGCAGTTTGAAACTTATCTTCAAATCGTAGCTCCAAAAGTTAAAGGCTCAGGAAAAGATTTGTTAGCTATTCCCAACAAATTTTTCCCCGTAGATGAAATAGCAAAGCGGTATCCAGAAATGGTTTCTCATCGCTATCTTTTGAATATTGCAGAGGTCGATAGAGGTGGTCTTCAGACGAAAGTTGGAGTCAAAGCGACTTGGGACTGGCAGCTAGAAGAGGCGAATTGGAAGCGGTTGCAAAAAGAGTTCCCAGAGCTCGGTCTTGTTTACTCTTCGAACAGAGATGACCGTTTTACAGCTCTTGATCAATTAGATGAAACAACAAGAGCGCGTCTTGACAGCTTTGCAAGAGAAGAAATTGTGGAAAAACACCCGGAATGGGTGGATGAGGCGTTCGAAACGGCGCAAGAAAAGGTTTTAACGGTGAATATGCGCCTTAAAGGCGAAATTCCACCCTTTACAGGTATTAAAGATGTTCGCGCTCTGATGCGTCTTCTAGATCAAGCAGCTGCAGTTCAAGATGAAAGCTCTATTGGTGATGCCATGACTGCTGCAGAAGAGCTTCTCCATTTTTACTCCGATGATAACAAAGTTTACCGCATTGTTGTCCTCGATCGCGACAGCGATAAAGGAGTTTTAAGCTTTGCCGAAGCGAAAAGAGATGGCACCTTGCAGAGGATTTTGGACGACAAGCTAAAGTTGCATTACGAGAAAATGAAAAAAGGCTCTCTAAAGAGTGAACTTCTCGATGATAAAGGCACGGTTCTTCCCTTTGCTAAAGTCGAGACAGCGGTTGCTGAAAATCTTTTTGCACCTGTAATTCGAAGTGTGTACAACGATTTTATTCAATTAACTGGCGAGGAAGCGTCAGAAGAGAAGATGAGCGGTATTTATACAGCACCTCGTCGTTTCTTTTACTTTATGAGAACAATTGAGAACGCTTTGAAAGCGACACCTGAAAAAGAAGAGCAGTTTTTGGCCAAAGCTATTGAGCCAGTAGAGGGCTCTCTTTCTCAAAGAAAAACTCTTCTCGAACAGTGGAAACTGCAAAAGCTCAAGAAGACACTTCCAAGAAACGATCAGAGCTCTTTTAATGCAGACGAGGCGTTCGCTCTCTCTTCTGGTAGCTGGTCAAAAGTAAGTAGTCCTATTCACGGTGATGTTTACTTCTTTAAAGTTCTTGGACGCGAAGTCGGAGATAATTTAGCTCTCGAAGCTAAAATGCAAGAAGGGCAAGAGGTGCTCTCTAACGAGGCAAAACGCCTCTTCATGCAAGATCTTCTCGAGCAAATCAAAGCCAAAGGCGCCATCTCTCTCTCAACGCAAAAAATCGTTGAAGAGGGGGAGTAAGCCTAACTTATAAGGGAAGGCACGCAGAATAGCTACGATCGGACAGCTGAAGAGTATACAGCAAATACTTTGCAGCTGCTACTGCTCTGTTAAGATTGAATGTTAGGATGGACAGCTGATACAAAATGAGTTGCCAAGCGAGTCCGTAGGACGACTGATCTCATACACCTATTATCAATAACGCTTTCATAGAAGGCTTTGATCTGTCGTCCTACGGACTCGCTCTTTACCTCATCTTTTCTCTAATTATCGTTTATAATTGTCCATGACATACTTTCTTTCAAAAAAAGCCATTTTAAAGGTGGTCTAAACTGTTTTTACCTAATTAAAGATGTGGGGAATGCTAAGCACTAAAGTGCTAGGCTAAATTAAGAGTCGAGCTCATGTTAAAATAGAGTGATTTTTCAATCTGATCTGGAAATTAGGAGTAGGAGTGTAAGTGAGGTGTGATTCTAAAGCTTTAGTAATGGACGTTTCTCGTGGAACAGTGGATGGGGTTAATTTCTTACGCTGTATATGGAATACTTTTATTTGATGTTAGAAAAGGTGTTAGCCGCCTGCAGAGTCATCTGTAGGATTTCTTCTTTTAGGGGTTAGATTGCCCTTTGTCTTAAATGCAGCCATTTGCTTTTCTAGCTGTCCGGCGTGTAAATTACGGAGATCTACTCCACCAGATGATTCACGGGATGCTGTATTTTTAAGTCTATCTTTTATAGACGCATTGCTTTGTGCTGGTGCAGAGGCTGTTTTGTCAGTTGTAACCTCAGCAGGAGCAGGAGCAGAAGAGGGCATGGAGTAGTCTTGTCTTGGGGAGTAATTCCCCGACGCTCCTCTTAACGCACACATAGTAACCTCCTTTTCGTTACACTTATTATACTATAAACTAATATTTTTATTAACTAACTTGTTCACTTTCAATTAACTTGAGTTAAAATATTAAAGTGTGTATGGTTTTCTTTAAGCGATTGATTAACT
>JBDQID010000183.1:0-4386 GCA_040264515.1 Chlamydiales bacterium | reverse complement strand
TTATGTATTACGGGCTCGATGATAATCACTCCGCTGCTGCAGAACACGCCTTTACAGTTGTTAAACAGTACCCTGGAAATCCGGAATTTTGTGTTTTTCGCGCTCTTTGCCTTTCAGCCAAAGGACAGAATGAAAAGGCGCTATCAGCCATGCATCACGCAATGGCGCTAGAAAAACATACAGAGCACTATTTAAACGATTTAATGAAAATAGAGACGAATTACCTCAGTGAACTTATTTCTGAAAATCGCTTTGTTGAAGCAGATCGCCTACTTACTAAAATGCAAGACTACTATACAGAGAACTTTTCTGAACATAAGTGGGCTTTAGTTCATCGCCAAATTTTGCTTTTTAAAAATCGATTGGAAGATCATCGACAAGTTCATGAAAGAATGGAAAATATCGAAATTCTGGTTGTTCAAAAAACAGAAAAAGAACGACGTCGCCTTGTTGAAGTCTTGGGTGTGTTCTCCGCTATTCTAGCGTTTATTTTCATGAATATTGAACTTGTAACCCACTTTAACCTACAAGACGCTTTTTGGCTGATGATTACAATGGCCGATGTATTGCTGATTTTTGCTGTTACTCTTTCTTATTTTTTCCGAGATCTACATCCAACGCCATTTTATAAGCGAGAGCGCTTTATGATTTTGCTTGGCCTAATTGCAGGTCTGTTTTTTATTGGTATTGGTGTTCATCTCGGAGATAACTCTTCTGGACCTAGCACTGTAAAAGAGTCGATAGGAAAATCACCTACATTCCACAAGCTTTTTATTCCAAAGAAGTAAAGGCGTGTTATGAATATATTGCTTTCTGGATCTCATGGACTTATCGGAAGTTCCCTTATTCCGTACTTGCGTAACTTGGGTCATAATGTTGTTCGTCTTCAAAGAGAGAGTGACTTAGAAGATCAATCATCGATTTTATGGGATCCAATTGGAAAAACCATTGATAAAGAGCCGCTTAATGATATCGATGCTGTGATTCATCTCGCAGGAGAGAACATTGGCTCAGGAAAGTGGAATAGCTCGAAAAGAGCCGCTATTAGAGAGAGCCGCATTGAGGGAACCGAGTTTCTTTGCCAAACAGTCGCAAATCTCGCATCACCCCCACAAATCTTTGTCTCGGCCTCCGCTGTTGGTTATTACGGAGATCGTGGTGACACTCTTTTAAGAGAAAACTCGCTTCCCGGAGACGGATTTTTATCGGAAGTTTGCCAGGATTGGGAAGCCGCCTCGACTGTTCTTAAAAGAAGCTCTATACGTCTTGTTAATGCCCGTATTGGAGTTGTCATGAGTCCCAACGGTGGCGCTTTGCAAAAGATGCTAACACCTTTTAAATTAGGGATTGGGGGGAGATTAGGAAGTGGGCAACAGTACATCAGTTGGATTTCAATTGACGATGTGGTAGCAGCTCTGTTTCATTTGATTGTTCATACGGAATTAGAGGGAGCTGTAAATTTAGTTGCGCCACATTCAGTGACAAATCTTGAGCTCACAAAAGCTTTGGGAGCAGCTCTTAATCGTCCAACGGTAATTCCAATGCCAGAGGTCGCTATTCGTGGGATCTTTGGTCAGATGGGAGAAGAACTTCTTCTTTTTAGCACAAGGGTAGAGCCTAAAAAGCTCTCCGATACTGGTTTTAACTTTCAGCATCCCACCATTGAAGATGCTCTATCTTCTCTTGTATTAGAGAGATACCCTTAAAAAATCCCGCCGTAATTATTCAGGCCTGTTAATTTTTTTGTCGTGACTATTATTAAAAAAATTATGGAATACAGACATTATAATGCGATTGTCCTACGTAATTTTTCGTCTTCTTTACGAAAAGAGAGTTCATAGGTATATTCTGGTATTAAGATTTGATCTGCGCTAGGAGACTGCTGTGAAAAGATTCGCGATTTTTGCTTTGTTATGTGTTGGGCTTTTTGGATGTTCTCGAGAACATCTATTTGTTCAAAGTGATTATATGACCCATGACTACTTAGCGAGTACATTTGTAGGCTCTCCTGATCCAATGAAAGAGCAAGATTGGATTGGACAACGACTTATTGTTGGCTGGTCCGTTCCAAAAGAGTATCTTGAAAAGAGGGATATTCGCCTTGATCTTGTCTTGCGCTATCGAAACCGCGAAGAAGCGATCATCTCTTTTCCTCTCGTCGAAAGATCCGGAAAATATGTCTATCGTCTCCTAAAGGATGATTACAGAGAAAAACGAGGCTTGCTTACCTATCAAGCAAGAATCGTTGCAGGAGAGAATGAAGTCTTAGACAAGTGGACTCATCAAATATGGGCCGATATTCTGGATGTTGAAATAGCACAGTGAGCCTGTTTTGGATTTCTGGAAGATCTCTTGCACAAGCATTTTGGTTAAGACGTCTTAGTCTGCTTTATGCAATGGGATTGCTGTGTGGCCTTTTAGCAACGTTTTGCGCTACCTTATGGCTGTTACTTCCATTTAGTTTACTTTTATTAACGATGACTCCAAAGCAGCAAGGACTCTTTCTCCTTATTCTCTTTACCTCTCTACTATTCGCTAAAACAGCTTATGACTTTCCAGAGCTCCCTGAAGATGGAGTGAAGGGAGAAGCTTATTTAAGTGTAGACACTCTTTCAGAGAGCCGCTCACACTTTTCTAGAGGCTACCTTTTAAGAGGAAAAATTAGAGAATTTGTTCCCGATGGAGAGGCTTTCTCGATAGCTCGTAACGCTCCTGTAACGGTTTTTTTAGGCTCTCCAAAAAAAATAGAATCTGATTTCAGAATTCAGGGAACCTTAAAAAATATCCCTGATACAAACCGATATATTTTGAAGGTAAAGAAAAAAACGCAATGGATTCCAGTGGAGGGTAGTCATAGTTTTGTTGCAGATCGTTTTTTTGCAAAAGGCGCTGTTAAGCGATTCTTAAATAAAAAGATAAAGGACTCTCAGAGTGCCAGATTTTTAACAGGGCTCGTAACGGGAGAATTTAATGATAAGATGATGCTCTTTACTTTTGGTAAACTTGGACTATCTCATATCATGGCGATTTCAGGTTTTCATTTTGCATTGGTAACGCTGTTTTTATATTTTTTATTTTCGATTTGTTTTCCTCGAAAAATAGCAGCGATCCTTCTTCTTATAGCATTAAGCGCCTATTTTTTCTTTTTAGGCTGTACAGCATCTATTGCCAGAGCGTGGATTTCAAGCGCTCTTTTTTCTATTGCACAGTTAATGGAACGTCGCTCAGACTCCTTGAATACACTTGGTATCGCGATGATTATTTGTTTATTGATAGATCCGCTAATGGTGCAAAGTTTGGGATTCCAGTTCAGTTTTCTTGCAACAGCTGGCATTCTTCTGTTTTTTTCTCCAGCCCATAGCATGCTTTTATACCTGTATGAGAAGCGTTTTTTATCCCAGATGATTCATCGGAATCATCTTAAACAGATTGGTTATATTTTATCTGTTTGGTGGAGGCAAGGCCTTGCTCTTTTGATTGCGGTTCATCTAACAACGATACCCCTTATGCTTTTTTACTTTGGAATGTTTCCTTGGATGAGCCTTTTGTATAACTTATTCTTTCCTCTCCTTGTCGCTATTGCTTTAGGAGGCTTGATGTTGGGTAGTTTGATTTCTTGGCTTTTACCTTTCTTTTCAGATTTTATTTTTTCGCTGATTACAGCTTATACAAAGTGGATTCTTGGTGTAGCACTGCAGACGCCTCTGGCACTTGATATAGCATGGAGAGTGCGCTCTGTACCAACAGAGCTCGTAATTATCTACCTTTCCGTTCTGATTTTAGCAGGAGTTCTTCTCTATCAACGAGAGTGTGAACGAGAACTTGCCTATTAATGGTCACTTCCAAACACTCTTTCAATGAACTCTTATATAGCTATCGTACATGTGCTCTAATCGATCGACCTTAAATCGTTTATGGGAATAGTTTTTAGACCACGGCAGTGGTCGTTTCTCTCTTTAGCCCAGCACTTTAGTGCTGGGACAGGATAAAAAATAATCTATGCCACGGTAGTGGTATTTCTCAGGATCTCAAAGTCAAAGGGGAAGAGAGGTGTCACTACCGTGACACAATGTTTTTATTATCCTATCCCAGTACTTTAGCGCTTAGCATTACCCACATCTTTAATTGTAAAAATATCGCTCTTATATACATGTGTGAGGTTTTTTTTAATAAAACAGGTTCTACAGCGAACCACATATCTAACAACCTTATCCTTATCATTGCGGGACTTACCGTTAATTTATTTATATTAAGCAGTTTATGAAATATGATTTAAGATAAAGAGCGAGTCCGTAGGACGACAGATCAAAGCCTCGGGTGACCAAAGGGAACCCGTGGTCAGATAAACAAAAGTCCAGAGCTCGTAAGAGCGACTGAGAAAGATAG
>JBDQID010000182.1:0-4408 GCA_040264515.1 Chlamydiales bacterium | reverse complement strand
ATATTAATTATCTGTATCTTTACAGTAAAAAACTCATCTATACCGAAAGTGATATCAGCGCTTTTTATGGAATTGGTGGCATTGACTTGAAATTCGTTCTTAAAAAACAGCGTACAAATGTAGCACTCTCAGACGGCTTTCATATCGGGTTCTTTAACGAGCAAACAACCTGCTATGACGGGCATACACTTTGCAAAGAAAAAGAGTTCTTCAAGGCGCTGGAGCAGTTGCGTAATAGAGAGTATATTGTAAAGAATCCAGAAGAGGTAACGGAGTTTATTTTCCGTCTTATCCATAAGCAGGGACAAGGTTTTACGATCTTGGACGAAACAGTATCCGTGGCACTCGATCAGCTGCAAAGAGAATTTTCAGGAGCGTATTTAGGGCTCTTTATCAAAAAATTAAACCGTCATCTGGAGAACCATTATCCAGATATAGAAGCCAAGAGCAGAAAAAACCGACAGATGGATCTGTTGCGCTGGTCAATACTGCTTCACGCTCAAGGCAGTTGGGCAATACCCTTTATTCAAGCGATTGCAGACGAACACGGTGCCTTTGTTCAAGAACTCCCGATGATTAGAGCTCTGTTTGCTTACTTTGGAACAGAAGGGCTTTTCGTCACTCCCTTGAAGGTCGCTGAGAAGATTCAAATCTTAAAGTTTTGGGATAAAAAACCACTTATTTGTGACGCTTTTGATCTCCAAGACCTACCGCAAAAAAAAGAGCTGATTGCGGAGTGGTTAGAACAGGATTCAGAGCCTGTTTTTTATCGCTACTTGTTAGAAAATGAATCAAATTTGATAGATGAGGGAGAAATCCGTGTAAGACTTGAAAAGAGCTATCTGATAGAAGAACAAAACAGGCTGAAGCTGAGTGGAAGAGTGCGAGCAGCGGTATTTATTCAAAAGCTTTTAGATAAAGACATTAATTGGCTTTTGACTCACCTCGATGTAGAAACGGAGTTTGATGAGGTGCTTAAAAGGCGAGTCTCAGCTACGTTCTTACATTTGATAGATGAATTCCCAGAGCAGACGGAAAATATTTTCATTTACTTATTGCGCTTCTCTTCACTGCTCTCTTTGGAGCAAAGGCAGCAAGCTTTTCAAAAGCTCTCTGCGATTTATGGAGGTAGTGCTCCGTTAGAAATCTGTTTTATGGGATTGAAGTATGGATTAACACTTTCACAAAACGAACTCTTTCTTTGCTTGCAAAACTTTGAAGATAGCGCGGATGAAGAGGATATTTTAGACCAGCTTTTGAAAGCCGAGTTACGAGCTGATGCAGAGCAAAGCCTTGAAATCGCAAAGTTGCTCTTTTTTCATCTGATTGATGACAATAGCGAGAGAAAGGTAGTAACAAAGTATCTTACTGTTTGGTCTGTGTTGAGTCAAAATGATAAGATCAAAGAACTTCTTTCTTTAAATATAGAAACTCAACGCTCGGCCATGATCAAACTTTGGCTGAAGATTTATAGCAAAGAGAACTTCCCTTTTATTGAAAAGCACTTCTTTACGGTAAAAGAGTTTATGGAAAACAGAGACTTTACTGTAGCTGTCCTACGTCACTCCAGCTATTTATTAAAAAGAGGGGAAAGTGAGAAAGCGTACGCTCTTTGGGAGAGTGAGGAGTTGTATTCTAGGATTAGGCCGTATCCAGATCTTTACGATAAGTACCTTTACAGCGCTCTTTTTTTAATGGAATCCCTCTGTGAGATGGAGGAAAAAGAGTGTGTTTGCAATTGGCTTGGTTTACAAGAGGTGGTGCTAAAAAAAAATAGAGAAAAAGTTCAAGGTTCCTACCAACGTCTCATACTGTTTTTTCAGTCACAATCTAATTTTAAATCTATGATCGAGCTCTATCTACAAGCAAAAGAGCTCGCTTTATTCGAAGTAGGACAGATGGTGGAGTGGAGTGCGGTCATTCTGGAGAACGCTTACCCGTCTTCGAACTATCCTCTTTTTATAGCGAATACATTAAATAGCTTTCCTGATTTGCTCCGAGAATTCCAGTTTAAAAAACCTGAAATCACGCCACATACCCTGCGTGCTTTATCAAACAATCCAGAACCATCCTTTTACACATCGTTGAATTTGAAATGGTTAATTGCAAACGGTGGGCTAGAAGAGTGGTCTTGTCTTTTCAGTTATCTGAAGAACAGTAGGCGATATGAAGAGGCTGAGCAGTTGTGGCCGTACATAGAAACGATGGAAGATACAACCGCGAAGCCGTGGAAGCGAATTTTAGAGTGCAGAGAGTCACTTCTTTTAGAGAGTTCTGATCCAGATAAATACATGAAAGCGTGTCAGGTTGCGCTTCTTAATCGATCACCATCTGCAACTCTTTTTTCTGCGATTCCAAAGGTAACCTCAGAGCTACTAGAGCCTTTGATGCAACTATACCGGGCTGTAAGAAAAGATCAAAATTCCGTAACGCACCTGCTGAGCTTTGTGCAAAAACTGTACAGAGAGCAACGAATGGATTTTGTTCATCACGCCGATACGATTTTTTTCGCACTCTTAGAACGAAAAAAAGGAAAACGAAAAAATAGATTAAAGCTCCCCGATCTGATTCCAACGATAAAACTTATGATAAACGGTTGGCACGCAACAGATCCCGTTTCCGTTTCTGAGCGTTGGTGCGTTTTTAAGAAGAGTATCATTACAATGAATGAGCGGCTTTACAGTTTTCAGCACATGCTTCGTTTTGATGACGCGATCTATAAGCCGTTTGCTATAGCGATTTTTAAGGAAATGCGTGAGCATCTCTCAAGCTTTATCTCTCATAAACGGATGTGGGGTGTTGTAGCCTTAAGGCTTGTTTCACGCCGTATGCTTTTCACTCAAAAAGCCGACTTAGAAGTTGCAAACTTTGTTCAGCAAGCTCAACGTCAAGGATTGTATGAAATAGACGGTCTAGAACGCGAAGATCGTATAAGAGTGCAAAAAGAGCAAGTACTCACTTTTACTGCTGTAATACTTGCAGCTAGAAGAATTCCCTTTACCATGGGGCAGTTTGTTGCTTGGGACTGCTTTTTATTGTTAACGCAAAAGATAAGCACAGAAGATGCCACTGTTACAAGGCATCTTTTAGACGCTTACTTAGCTGTTGAGCCCTTTGTTATCGCGAAGAGTTTGATGGATAGCTCCTTTGATCATTTAGCAGATTATCAACGTCTGTTGATCTTGCAGAGGGATGGACTACCCGAAGAGCAAAAAGAGCGGTATTCCGAGCTTGTATTTTCTCATCTTTTGAATTTACTTGCTGGGGCTCGACTTTTTTTCTCATGTAGGCAGATCGCAAAAACTCAAGAATTGAGCTCTCTTGTAAGTCGATTTCATGTAGCCTTGCGTGTGCTTTTAATGAAAGAAAAAATGGAACCTCTTCCGCAACATGTAGCAGATCACGTTGTTCATACAGCGCTGTTTCTTACCTTAGAAGTCTCTTCTACAAAGCTAACTCTGGCCCGCTTCAAAAAAAATGCGATGTCTATCGTTGTGCAAACAAAAGGTATTGGCCTGAGAGATAATATTGGAGGCTTAGCTCGTTAAGCAGTGAAGGGAACAAGTTTCATTACAGAGCTGCGCTCTTCGTTGTTTTTTATTACAATGTATTCCGCATTTTGAGCTGTGATCTCTTCGGTTGTTATAGAGGACTTGATTTTTAACTCAGCAGAATTTCGGGCCTGTACAGGAGCGTTAACGGTAGAGTTTTTTAGGCGAATTCTAGCTGTGTCAAAAGTTGTTACGGAGGCGTGGAGTTCGACTTCTTGTAACTGAATGATTCCCGATTGATTGGCTATAACAGTGATTCTAGCAGGTAGATGAGATCCATCGATATCGATGTTGTTTCCTGTGATAAGGCATTCAGCGTCGATTGTGGAGTTTTCTATACTTATGGCTATTGCAGTTTCAGATCCCCGGTCATCACCTGCAATTTCAGCAGTTGAAATGTATGCGTTTGTCCCGATGTTTGTTTCTCCTAAGATTTCAATCCGTTCGTAACCGGTTTGAACAATCGATGTGCCAGCGCCAATTGAGACGTTTGGACCAATTTTTACTAAACCAAGATCCCCACGAAACCTAACAGCTGAAAAACGCTCTGTTAAACAGAGATCATCATCGCTTGAAGAGTCAGCTTTACTTTCTGAATTTATAAGGTTTGCAAGAGGCTCACCGTTAACTAATGTGGCTTCAGCTTCTTCAGAAGCAGCCTCTGCACTCTGAAGCGTAGATTGAAGAGCTGTTGAGGGAGTTCCACTGTTAGATCGTATGAAAGATGCCATAAATAAACCGAATTGTAAAAAATAAAGATAACAAGTTTGCCACGCAAACAAATAAAAAACAAACCTTTATTAGGTGGGTTTTTCTTAAATAGGCGTTTTCTTCCGCTCGCTACGCTTATGCGCTTT
>JBDQID010000181.1:0-4429 GCA_040264515.1 Chlamydiales bacterium | reverse complement strand
ATTTTCACGTTATAATAATTGATTGACCAATTAAAAATCAAAAGTTAAAATGCTTTTTTAAAAAACTTTGAATCGGTAATTCGTGACCAACCCTCTTTCCACATCCCTCTCTCTCCCCATCGCCCGCCCACCATGGACAGGTCTTGGAAAACGTCTAGAAAGCACTTTTCGAAAAGCTCTCTATGACTACAAGCTTCTCGAAGGTGTCAATAGTGTGGCGATCGCTCTGAGCGGTGGTAAAGACAGCTTGACTATGCTCTACCTCCTCAAAGCAATCTCAGGGCGAGGCTTCCCCGAGCTCGATCTGCACGCCATTCACATCGGTGGTGAATTCTCATGTGGCTCCGGTGTTAACGAAGGCTTCCTAAGAGCTATCTGTAAAGAACTCAATGTGAACTTTATTGTCAAAGAGTCAACGCAAAAACTAGAAACCCTCGAATGCTACCGCTGCTCACGCGAGCGCAGGAGCTTGATATTCGAAGCTGCAAAGAGCGTAGGCGCCCAAACGATCGCCTTCGGACACCATCGTGACGATAGTGCTCAAACATTGCTGATGAACCTTCTTCATAAAGCAGAATTCTCAGCAAATCTCCCCAAACTGCATATGCACGACTACGGTATCACAATTATTCGCCCCCTAATCTATATCGCAGAAGAAGACATCCGACAGTTCGCCAAAAAGTATAACTTCGCCCGCATCACTTGCCAATGTCCCGTCGGACAAAACTCCATGCGACGCCGTGTTGATAAACTTCTAGAAGAGATCGAAGAACTATTCCCGTCAGCCCGTGCAAATATTGCACAAGCAGGACGTGTTTATGGCTCCGATAAAGCTTCAAAACCTACAGTGCACTCGACTTAAGATGGCATCGTCTGTATCACAAATAGCGTCTGTTACTCCTCCAGCTTTTCAAGAAACTAAAGCTCAAAGCAGCGCAGAGCCGTTCGCAACTAAGCTCTCCGACGAAAGCTTTCCAGGAAGTATTGAGCGCTTTAAAACCGTTCTGGATCGTCCCTTTCCCTTGCCGCCAAATCCTAGAATTACAGGATTCAAAGAGTTTCCAATCCTACAGTTCTCAACGCGAAAACTTACAAATTTTATTTGTAGAAATATCCCATTGAACTCAAAACCGTGGATTATTGGTGGTGCAGCAGCTCATGTTCTTACCAAGCTAGAATACGCCGATGTAGATGTCGTATTGCACATTCAAGAACCTGATTTCGATGCGATACTAACTGTTGTTGTGGAATTTATCAGAGAAGAGCTAGCGGAAAAAGGAGTTCTCCTTGAATACGGTACTGCTCTATTAGCGTACGTTTATCAAAAATCCGTTATTCAAGAAAATAGAGACAGCTTCTCAATCATCGGCCTCGGTGGTATCGATTTGAAATTTGAACACCGTATGCACCGAAAGAATGTTGCGCTATCTGATGGTATGCGTGTGAGTACCGGTGGTGTCGTGGTTTGTTATGACGGCTACAACCCTTGTGACAAGTCTCTTTTTTTTAAGGCCTTGCATCAGTTAAGTCAGCGTTATTTTCATGTAAATAAACCGTTTGCAGTAAGAGAGATTGAAAGCCCCGTATTACATAAAATAACAAAAGGGTTTCTAGTCGATGAGGCATCACTTTCTTGCTCGACACACCTTTTGAACAAAGAAGATCCTTTCTCGTTTAATTACAAAATAGAAAGACTTCTAGATAAGCACTATCCAAACGATCCCACAGGGGCAATATTTGCTCTTCTTAACACTCTTTCGTTACTGGAAGGGGAGGGAACAGTGCCGCTTCAAAAAGTGCTGCTGAAACGTCTAAATTGCCCACTCTCTCCACTTGTTTTTATACAAGGCATTCTTTTTTTTGAATGGTGTCAAGGAAACAGCTCTGTTAACGCATACGACTTTCCCCAACTCGATGGGCTACGACCTTACCTCTCTTTAAATACCCCAGAAAAAAACTTCTATCTACTTTCCCCATCCTCCCCAGACGCTCTTGTAAAGCAGTTCTTAAATAGCTACGACGAACACCCACACTTTCTACCACTCCTAGATTCATTAGGACTACAGATGCCAGAAAAAGAAGAACTTTTTTCTGTACTGTTTGCTGCATTTGAAGGAGGCGCTAAGAGCGGAATCATTAAAGAAAGAATGCGCCAGAGAGGAGACCTTGCAAGCCTTTACCGCTTCTTCATCGATAGAAAAGATGCATGTCTGAATCGAGATGCTGTTCTAGAACGTTTCCTAAATCAACGCCTGCTCGCTTATACGAAAAGAGGCTGTGTATATCGACAGGAGCTCTCCAATAGACTCCTAGCCTGCTTTGCAAACAGAGCTCCTATCGACAGCTTGCTTCCATGTCTAAAACCCACATCCTCCTGGACAGAGAGCTTTACCACTCTGCTCTCAGACTCTATTTTTCTTCTGATTAAAAAAAATCCAGAGCAATCCGAGGTTTTTTTTTGGAGAATATCAGATACCACATGGTTTCCAGACTCTTATAAAAAAAGAGCCATTAAACAGCTGATAAAAACAGTAGGATCGGAACTCTTATTTGAGCTCGTTTTACAAGCGATAACTCTCGAGATCGCTTTGCCGTTACAGCTCGTACGCCAACACGAAAAAAAACTTCTTGGCCTCCTAAAAGAAGCTGTCGTAGAATCTGAAAAACCCAGCTGGCTATCAGCTCTTACCTCTCTTCGAAGCACACGTTTAAGAAAAATAGCCTCAGCTTTAACTCCTCTAGATTGGACGAAACATCACTCAGCTGTCTTAAGGCAGTGGATTCGTTTCCAGACGAATGACAAAGAAGCCCTCTATTTTTTTGAGGGCTTTAAAGAGCAAATGGAACTCTCCGATCGCTCCTACACAGCGCTCTTTCTCATACGTAAACTCTCCTCATTACCCCTCTCTTATCGCCTTTGGAACGAAGAAAAAAGTTATCTTATGGCAAGAGATGATGAAGCGTTTCGCTATACAACTCTTGCCTCCGCGATCGATTTGTTAATACGAGAAGCAGAGACGCGGAGTTTAAAAGTAGGTGAGGTTATAACTTTGAAAGTGTGGCTGAAAAAAGAGTTGGAACAAGAAACAACGTGCTCTCAAAAAAGCCAAAGGAAAATGCAGCGCGCCTTTGATTTACTCTTTTCTTCAATGATCGAAGCGAAAGATTATTCAGAGCTGTATGCGTTCTATCAATATGCAAAGCTGGGTGGGTTTCTTCTCGAAGAGCGATGCGATGAGCTAAATCGTTTGTTACTATTGAATTTGCAAAGAGGGGAGTTTAGTAGGGTTGTTCAAAGCTTACTCAAAGAGGCGCCAGCTAATTTTTCTCAAATCATAAACCAAAACTCTTTACTGCAATTGAAACTCTTAGCTAATTGCGCCACCCGTATGGATGTAAAAGCGTGGGGATTTATTCATCAAGTTTTCATAACGGAAGGGTTAATAAAAAAAGAAGTGAACCTAGAAGCGAACCTTTACCTGTTTCGCTACATGTCAAAGCTAATGGATGCTAAAGTGATATCCCCCAATGCATGTGTTACCATAGCATTGGAGCTAATGAAAGATCTCTCTTTAGAGTATGAAAAAGTCGAAGAACTCCTCGATCTGCAAATTCACTTCTTTACAGCAGAAGGAAGCGCGGATTCGTTAGCTAAAGCATCACTGCTGTTCTTAGAGAAAAAAGGTAATTACCTCTCTTCTTATCTAGAGCTCTTGGAGATCTCAGCTCGTTGCTCGTTCGTTGATGATCCTGCTTTTCTAAGTGCTGTAGAGCCCGTTTGGTACAGAGGACTTAGCCGAATAAAACAACGAAACTCAAAACTCGTACGCCGTATGCTACGGCTTATCGAATCTCTTTACTCACAAAGAACAGAAAGTACCGTTAACCAAGCTGATACTCTGCGCTTCGCTTTTTTTAAAACAAAGAAAATGAAGCTCAATCAAAGGCTTATCGAAGCTATGGTAAAAGGATGGACTGCAGTTGATGGACGAAATATCTGGAAACGCCTGCTATCTCTTCATCAAATGAAGATATCTACCCCACAAACAGCATATATCTATTCTCAAATAATAGATCAGCCCATGAACATCAATGAGCTATCAGTAGGAATAATTGTGAAAACAATGGACCGCCTACTTCCCTATTATATTGAATGTGATAGATTGCAAGGCGCCGATGTTTTGTATCGTACGTTTTTAACACTCTCTTCAGCTCGGGTGGAAGTTTTTCTTCCCTCTTTCATCTCTTGTCAAAAAGCAATGAACGGAGGCCTCTTTAATTCAAATGGCCTGAGCGTGTCCGAAAAAATAGAGTTGTCACGATCGAAATCAAAGCTGTTTTTACGTTTTATTAATCTGCATTGGAAAGCTCCTTTTGGAGTAGAACTGTTTTGTAAATTTTTAGAAGAGTGGCAAACAGATCTCTACCT
>JBDQID010000180.1:0-4439 GCA_040264515.1 Chlamydiales bacterium | reverse complement strand
CGCCTAAGCGCTTACTCAAGCCTCACAGAGCAAATAAAATCTCTTGCCGAATCACAAACTCACCTAAAACAAGAAACTTCTAACCTCGTTAACGCTCTAAGAAAACCCATGGTAAGAGGATGCTGGGGAGAGATACAACTCAAGCGTGTTGTTGAAATGGCAGGCATGCTCGAGTATTGCGATTTTAGAACTCAAGAAGTCGCTACCGGATCAGAAGAGCGCCTACGCCCAGACCTAGTGATTAAATTACCAAACAAAAAAAATATCGTAGTAGACTCTAAAGTGCCCTTGGAATGTTATCTAGAGTCACTAGAAGCAAAAAATCACGATGTAAAAACAAATAAAATGAAAGGACACGCTCGGCAAGTACGCCAGCACCTTCTTCAGCTCTCCGCAAAAGGATACTGGGCGCAATTCCGTCCCGCACCAGAATTCGTTGTTCTTTTTTTACCGGGCGAGGCGTTCTTTAGCGCAGCGCTCGAGCAAGATCCAAGCTTGATCGAATTCGGAGTCGAAAAGCAAGTGATCTTAGCGACTCCAACCACGCTGATTGCTCTTTTACGCGCCGTCTCTTACGGATGGAGGCAAGAACAAATAGCAAAGAATGCGCAAGACATAAGTAATCTCGGACGTGCCCTACATGATAGACTCCGTAGTCTCTCTTCTCACTTTATCGACGTGCGTAAAGGGTTAGACAGAGCCGTGGATTCTTACAACAAAGCTGTTGGATCGCTCGAAGGACGCGTCATGGTCTCCGCACGTAAATTCAAAGAACTCGGAGCGTCCTCCGGTAAAGAGATCGAAGCTCCCGAAGTCATAGAAACAATGCCCCGAACACTCAGCAAAACAGCTATGGAATAGTTGATAAGGAGTCGATTCTGAGTGGTTTTTAGCGTTCATTTAAGATCAGGCCGAAGGTCTGAAAGTGCAACAGCCCAGGGCAACGCCCTGGGTATAGGTTAGTTAAGAATTCGCAGGCTGATGGCCTGCAAGAACGCGCATCTTATCTTGCAGGCCTTCAGCCTGATCTTAAATAACGTGAGCTCGACTCTTAATTTAGTCTTGTTTAGTGGTTTATGGAAATGGTTTTTAGACCACGGTAGTGGTCGTCTCTCTCTTTAGCCCATGGGAGAGGATAATAATAACATTGTACCGCGGTAGCGGTACTTCTCTTCCCCTTTAACTTGAAGAAGTTGAGAGATGCCACTGCCGTGGCATGGAGATTTTTTCATCTTTTCCCAGCACTAAAGTACTGGGCTAAAGAGAGAGGCGGCCACTAGCGTGGCCTAAAAATTATTATCATAAACCATTAACCAGAATCAAATTAAGAGTCGAACTCACGTTAAATAAACTCTAAAAACCAGTTAAGCGAGAAGGTGGAATACCTTCTTAGCAAGCACCTGAGCCTCTGTGAAGGTGAGATATTCGTGAATGTGATTGACCCCAATCCACTTACCATCGGAAATTTCTTCCTTTTGTAATACAGGATTGCCAATTACTTCGGCAAGATAGTACGTTACCGTTTTTTCAATGATGCCGTGATCTTTGGACTCATAGGTGTACTGCTCTTGGAGGGGAGGGAAGTGAAGGAATGTAACCAGACGCAAGCCCGTTTCCTCTTCTAATTCACGCTTAGCTGTTGTCTGTGGCGGCTCAGCACCGATCGCATGTCCCTTCGGAAAAGCCCAATGGCCTGCGTTGTGCTGTACAATAAATACTTGCCAATCACTACCCAGCTTTTTAAGAGGGATTATACCAAAGGATTCTTCTGTCTGCATGTTCCACCTATTTATGAGGAGCCAAAACAATTGAGGCGTTATGACCTCCAAACCCAAACGAATTCGAAAGCGCAGCTGTAACCTCGAGCTCTTCAGCTTTATTGGCGCAGACATTGATGTCAAGAGCAGGCTCTGGATTATTCAGATTTATCGACGGATGCAATTTTCCTGTCTGAATTGCCTTAATCGTAGCGATTGCCTCAATACCCGCAGCAGCTCCAAGACAGTGGCCAATCATCGATTTCGTTGCATTCATCTTGATGTGATCAGTGGAGGGAAAAGCGAGCTTAAGTGCTCCAACTTCTGCCATATCACCAGCAGGTGTCGATGTTGCATGCGCGTTAACGTAGTTGACTTGTTCATAAGAGAGCTCAGAATCCTTAAGAGCATTCTTAATACAAAGAGCAACCCCAGCACCATCACTTCTAGGATTTGTCATGTGGTACGCATCACAGGAGACTGAACCGCCCAAATACTCAGCAAGAATCGGTGCTCCACGCTTTTGTGCGTGCTCCAAAGTCTCCATAACAAGGACCCCAGCTCCCTCTCCGATTACAAATCCGTCGCGTTCTGTATCCCACGGTCTAGATGCTGTCTGAGGGGACTCATTGCGTGTGGAGAGAGCCTTACAAGCAACAAAACCCGCTAGACCCATTGGGAGAATTGATGCCTCTGACCCACCGCAAATAATAAGATCTGCATCATTATTGCGAATGTGATTTGCAGCCGCAACAAAGCAGTAGTTCGCTGTTGCACATGCAGTGGAGATCGAGTAGTTCGGTCCCATGAACCCAAGGTCCATAGCAAGAAGAGCTCCAGCCATATTTGTAATGATATAGGGGACAAAGAAAGGGGAGACCTTCTTAAAGCCTTTATTGAGTAAAGTATCTACTCCATTCGTAAAAACACCCATACCGCCCATGCCAGAGCCTATGAGAACACCGCATCGTTCCTTATCGAGTGTTGAAAGCGCCGCCTCATCAATCTGTGCATGCTCTAACGCTTTCTTTCCTGCAACAGTTCCATAAGCGATATATGGATCCACACGGCGAGCTTGCTTTTTATCCAGGTAAGGGGCTGACTCAAAACTGTTAACAGAACCTGCAAAGCGGGTGGGGTATTCAGAAACATCGAATCGATCAATTGGAGCTATTCCACTCTTTCCTGCAAGCAGGCTGTCGTAAAAAGTATCTACATTGTTTCCAAAGCAGGAAACGAGACCCATACCGGTAATGACAATGCGCTTTTTTTCCATGTTACCCCTATTGTGCTTTGATGCCTTGTTTGCGGAGGGCGTCTTGAATAGTAGTGACGTGGTCCCCTTGAATTTCAATGACTTCGCCCTTGAGCGTGCCTCCACTCCCACAAGCTTGCTTTAACTTCGTTGCAAGCTCTTTGAGAGCACTTTTCTCTTTTTGGAGATTGAGCACAAGAGTGACTTTGTTTTTACCGCGTTTTTCTAAACGGACTTTAACAGGACGAGACGGCTTCTTTTCCTTTGATGTCGGTTCACTCGGAACCCAATCTCCACCAATAGTAAAAGGCATGCCAATCTCCTAGTTGTTGAAAATTGAGGATGAATCCTGTTGAAGCTTGATATCGAGATCTACGATTTTACTCTCTTTCCAAAGCTCTTCGAGTCGGTATTTCTCTCTGAGTTCTGGGATGAAAAGATGTACGGTGATCGCTCCGAAATCAACAATGGCCCAGTCGCCGTTATGGTGGCCTTCCATAAAAAGAGGCTTTATTCCAGCGTCACCAAGCTGACCTTTGATGTCTTGAGCTAAAGCCATGACATGACGCTCAACGTTACCCTCTGCAATAATGCAGTAGTCGGTAATAGATGAGATCTCTCGTACGTCAAGTGCAAGAATATTAAAACCCTTTTTATCATAAATACTTTGTGCAATGATATTAAGGCAGTCTAAATCAGAAAGTTCCATAAAACGAATCGGCTTGAATAATTACTTTAAATGGCAAGAGTATAACTTATTTTCATGGATGTAGTCCACTACTTTTTGTGGCAGCAAGTGCAAACAAGGTAGGTTTTTTTTGATTCGATCGCGAACCTGCGTACTACTTACTTCCAATAAAGAAGTTTGACAAGCTGTTTTTGCAAACGCTTGCCTTACAATTGGATCCGATGAAGAAAACTCTCCCAATTTTCGTCTGCCAACAATCAGAGGCACAAGTGATAAGATTTCTTTGAATTTATACCACTTATGAAAGCTTTCCAACGCATCATTTCCTGTAATCAAATGAAACTGACACTTTGGATAATGCTCAAGAAAATAGTGAATCGTATCCACCGTATAAGACGGCTGCGGACGCTTAAGCTCAATATCAACAATTTTAAACCCATCAATTCCATCGATTGCAAGCTTTAACATCTCCAAACGATGCTTTTGATCCACTGGAGGGCTTTTTAATTTATGCGGAGAGATATGCGCTGGCACAAACCAAACTTCCTTTAGCTCACACTTTTCCATAACCTCTAGAGCCAAATTAATATGCCCGAAATGAATAGGATCGAAAGAGCCACCGAAAATACCGATGGCCCCCATTGTCGATAGCATAAAAGGAGTCGTCATACTAAAAGCAGTAGCTCTCGATAACGCGGAAGATGCCAAATTTCATCATCTACAATACCTTCTAAAAGGT
>JBDQID010000179.1:0-4500 GCA_040264515.1 Chlamydiales bacterium | reverse complement strand
TCCCAGGAAGCTACATGTTCTGGGAATATACCAAGGTGGCCAAAGTCTGTTAAAGAGAGCTTCATTTTCACACCGGAGAGTGTGATTTTCCACTCGTTGGGAAGCTTATTTTTATTTATCCATTTTTTATCATCTTCCCTTGTCACAACAGCGTCGGACTTATCCCATACGGATTTAGGAGCTGTTTGTTGCCAGACGGCTTGTGAGCAGGGGCGGGAGAGAAGGTATTTGCCAAAGCGCTCTAATTTGCGCCCATTGCCGCTATCGACTAATTGATACATTTGATTTTACCGTGAAGTGTAATTTTGCAAGAACGTGGTTAACCGCTCGTTTAATAATATGTTCCCTATTTCCTCGTGCATGGAATACCCAGTGTTGTGGCTCTTTTCCTTTTTGTGCAATAGATATGCAGATTGTCCCTACGGGTTTTTCTTCAGAGCCTCCCAAAGGACCTGCAATTCCTGAAATAGCTACAGCAACATCACTTCCAGCCGCTTTTAAAGCGCCTTGAGCCATCTCTAAGGCAGTCTCTTCACTTACAGCACCGTAACGGTGTAGGGTTTCTTTTTTGACTCCGAGCAAATTTTGTTTGAGATCATTCGAATAAGTTACGAAGCTGCCTAGGAAGTAGTTAGATGCCCCAGAGAGTGCTGTTAGGTGTGCAGCAATAGCGCCCCCTGTGCACGATTCTGCAAGGCTTAGTGTCAGGCCTCTTTCAATAAACAGGTTATGTACAGCTTCTTCGAGCCGGCCTGAATTAGCTTCAAAATGGTGTCCAGGGGCGCTGTTGAGCAGAGCGTTGCCTGGTGGATCTAAGAGCTTTTTAGCCTCACTCTCCGATGTAGCATGAACAGTCATTCTTACAGAGATACTGCCTTGGTGAGGATAAATTCCCATTTCGATTTGCGGAAATTGTGTTGCGATTTCCCGTAGGGTCGCATCTATAGATGACTCTGTAATAAGGCAAAAATTGTACCAGTAGCTGTGGCTTGTTGTTGCTTGTGGAAACGTCTGCTTGAGATAGGGGATCACTTGTTCTGTGAGAAGCGGGCGCATCTCCACGGGAACTCCAGGAAGTAGGATAAGGGCTCCGTGCTCGGTTGTGAAAATAAGTCCTGGTGCTGTACCGATTTGGTTAAGCAGTGGAGTTGCCTTAACGGGTAGTGTAGCTTGGTCTTTTAAGCTGACGATTTTATCACCGAAGCGCTTTTCGATGTGATCTGCCACCGTTTTATCGAAATGGAATTTAGAGCCCATAAGATCGGCTGTGATGCGGCGGGTTTTGTCATCGAGAGTTGGCCCTAATCCACCTGTGGTAATGACTAGATCGGAGCGGTTGATGGCTTCTTTTATGCCTTCTAAAAGAGAGGCGTCATCATCTGATAGCGTGGTATGACGTGTGACAGAGAAGCCTGCTTTTAAAAGTTCTTTGCTCATGAAAGTAGCATTACTGTTTTCAATGCAGCCTAGAAGGATTTCATCTCCGATAGCGATCAGTTCAACATTCATTATGACTCCTCGACTTGAATGTTTTTTTCTATTAGCTGTGGGTGGCTGTTGATCCAAGAAAAACATTTTTTTCCTAGGCGCATAGGAACAGAGCTTTTGTTGCCGTTGACAATGAAGGGTGTGGCTCTACTATTATGGCGTACCCAGCGCTGTAGCTTTTTGAAAAAAGGCGTGTTTAGCAGGGTTGTGTCATCGGCAACTTTGGAGATTGTTTTTGTTTTGGGATCTTGGAAAATTTGAGGATAGGAAATCTGAATCCCCCAAAAGATGCTCTTTGATCCCATCACCATAGGACGAAAGCGATAGTCGTCTGTTGAAAAACCGATCTTGTGATGTTGGAGCTGGATCACAGGCTTGCAGGGACGAATAAGTTGTCTGTTGTTATTTAGCTGCACAAGGTAAAGAGTGTCTAAATCGACAGTGAAAATAGAAGAAAAGCAGTTGCGAAGCTCTTTTTCATTGGGGAGTTTTCCAGATTTTAAGCAGTCGATATAATTTTGGTATTCAGATAGAAACCTGGATTTGGAGATTAGTTCTTCTCCGCATCTGCTAACCCCTGCTGTATTGCAAATAAAGAAGTTGCCGAGCTCTTCGATTAGGGCTTGCATTTCTTCTGGCTCTAAAAGCAGTTGGCAATCAAGCCATTTAGAGACTTGTAACGTGCCCTCTTGTATCGGAGAGCTTATACGGATTTGGGAGGTCATCACTGCTGTTTGGTTTGAATGTTTTTATCTGATTTGTCAGGAAGAGATAAGAATAATAACCAAGCAACACCACAAAAGATATAAGAATCTGCTAAATTAAAGATTGGGTACTGGTAGCCCCAGAATTTAAAGTGAAACATGTCAATAACATGCCCATAGAGAAAGTAGTCTAAAACATTTCCTAAGGCGCCCGCAATAATCAAGGCAAAGGGCCATCTTCTTGATGACCGGCCAAGATATAAAATAAAGTAGACAACTAGAGCTCCAATAAAGAGTAGCCTGAAAGCTGCAAGATATTCAGGATAAGCAGAGAGCATCCCCCATGCAGCCCCTGTATTGGTCTGATGGGTAATAGAGAACTCAATACCTAAGAAGTCTTTGAAAATGGCGATGCCACCGTAGGGGAAGTAGTAAGAACTTCGATAGATTAAAGGGATGTAAAGATGCGTTGCAAGCTTTGAGGAAAAATCAACGAGTAAGAAAAAAAGAATTAAGAAAAAAGGGCGGATAAGCCTTAGCCAAATGGCGCTCACATTAATCCTTTTTCAATGTTCTCTTGGGCTTGTACAGTCATTGTAGCGTAGGGGATAGCTTCTAAGCGTGCCAAAGGAATGGGATTTCCTGTGATATCGCAGATGCCATAAGTGCCATCTTTAATTTTTTCAAGAGCTCTTTCGATTTGTTTTAAGTTAGAGCACTCTTTGTTTGTTAGTTCCAAGGAAACTACGCGAGCAAAGTTATCCGTTGCTTCATCTGCCTGATGCTGAGAGTACTTTTTTCCGTCATCAATAGACTTAACGCCTTCTACAGAGTCTCTTATAGTATCGGTTAATTCGGATCTCATTTTTTCTAGGCGAACCTTAAATTTTTGAGAATCCTTTTCTTTAAACTCGGTTTTCATGATAAGTTGCCTCTACTTCTAGTTAAAATTTCTTTCAACACATTGATTCTAAACAAATTAAAATAATAAGTCAACTCTTATAACTCTCTTAAGGGTGCAATTACAAGTGGAGATTCTGGGTGATTTTTAGAGCTCAGTAGCCACCGTTTTTTTCTTTAGCAGAGAGCTATCACTGTCGTGACACAATTTTATTCTTACCCTTTCCCAGTGCTGAAGTACTGGATTAAAGAGAGGAATGACCAGTATCACGGTCTAAAAATCACTCAAGATCTCCACTTTTAGTTGTATTCTACTCACTTGCCTCACTTGCCAATCGATATAGTCGAAAAGAGTAATTTTTTTAAAGAAGTTTGAAAAATACAAATGGGATTTTTTTTTTTTGCCACTTGTATCTAGTCTATTAAGGTGGTATTGGACAAATTTTCCTCTTCATCAATCTCATGTTCTTCCGAAAAGTTAAACAGAGATCTAGTTAGAGAAAGAGAGAGAGAGATGTTTATTCAGAATAACACAATGACCAATCAGGCGTATGTGCCGTATACGCAAAGCTTAAATCGCCTGTCTAATTCTACGCGAAAACTCGCGACTGGAGAGAAACTTCCATCTTCCGTTTTTGGAGCAGGTGAACTTGGAGTTGCCGAAAAATGGGAACGACGGTATCGGAGCGAAATTAAGCTCATCGATGGAATGAATGCGACGGTTGGCCTTCTTAATTCGAAAGATAGTGTGCTTGACCGAGGAATGGAAGTTCTTCAAAGAATGTCGGAGCTTGCGTCTAGTGCTTTAGATTTTACAAAAGTAACAGGAGACAGAATGGCGCTAGATGCGGAGTATCAAGCATTGAAAAATGAATTTTCTTCACTTGCAGACCGTAGGCATAATGGGCTCTCCCTTTTTGGTAATAGCTTGAGTGTTAGAATTGGGCTCTCTGTTGGAGATACTGTATACCTAACTCAGCTCACATTGGATAAGCTCAATCTTGCAGGGGGAATTAGCCAGTTAACTCTGGCGTCTGCAGCTCTTGGCAGTATTAATAATATGATAATCAGCTTGAATAATTTTCGTGCTCTTACAGGGCAGTCTGTAAATCAACTGAATCGAACCATTGATTTCACAAGGCAGCGAGTTACAAATTTGAAGAATTCAACGAGTTTTATTAGAGATATTGATATCGCGGTGGAAACAGAAGTATTTACAAGAGAGCAGATGCTTATGTCGGCAGCTCAGTCCGTGTTGGTGCAGGCAAACGGAGTGATGCAAAACGCGCAAGCTTTCTTCGGATAAAATTAATCGTAACAGATCTCTCTCTCGAGCCGCTTAAGTTTTCTTAAGCGGCTTTTTTTGTCGCTACTCTTTTATTGCTCAATGACATATGGTGTATGTATG
>JBDQID010000178.1:0-4531 GCA_040264515.1 Chlamydiales bacterium | reverse complement strand
GGTCGAGCTTGAGAGTTGCTTGCTCAAAGTTCACACCCATATTGGAAAATGTTTGGCCCCAGCGAAGAACAGATGTAGCAAACGGCATGAAAGGATCGATCTCTTTGATGCTATCGCCTTGTGTGAAGCGATGAAAGTTCCACGGCTTGCGAACGTGTTCTTCTAGAGAGTCTATAAGCGCCTTTGTTGCAGGGCGCGTACCCTTTTCAAGGGCGCCAAGCCATTCGAAGAGCGTATCCATCTCGATCCCTTCAGTCTGCTTTAGCTTATACGCATAGAAGTCCGCATACCCTAAACGCCGAGCCATGCGATTTCTATTCTTGATAATATCGAGAAAGTTATTTTCTAACACATACGTCTCAATGGACTCTAAGCCTTCAAAGCACGCTTTTCTTACTGCTTCATCGTCGTCATTAACCATTTTCAATCGTAGAGCGATGCTCGAAGCTGCTGTATGTTGGTTGGATTTGGGATCGATATATCCAAGCGGCATCTGTTTTCTTTTTAGTGCGAGTGCACTTTCTTGCTCTGTAATGGTGTCGTTGAGTTGTTTGGCTTCATTGTCTTCTATCATATTTGCTTCGAAAAAGGCGATCCATCCACGGAGTGTTTCTTGATCTTTTTCATCCGAGTCTTTAAGAGCATCTCTTGCATTTTTTAAGTTATGAGTTGATTGGCGGAATTTCATTAAAGCAGCTTCTGCTTTGTTATAAGCGTTATAATCTTCTGAAATTCCCATTTTCGTATCCCAAAAGAGAGCTTCTTTTTTGCGATGCAGAGCATCATAGGTCTCGTTGAGTTCTTCGATAATGCCTTTTACTTGATTGACCATGATTTCAAATCCTTAAATAATTTTATCTAGAATTGATTCTGGGTGGTTTTTAGATTTAATTCAACATCAGCCCTTTGCGCCTTTGCGTTGAAAACATCTGGGAACTCTCAGAGTTGTTAATATTTGAAATGATTGATAAGACGTTGTAGCTCTTGGGAGATTGTATCGATTTTTCGTGCGTGTTGTTCCCCGTGATCAGCTGCAACTTTTGCGTGTTCTGCAACTTCTACTACCTCGATTGTGTTTTTTGCAATCTTGTCACTGCTCTCTGTTGCCTGTTGTAGTACAAGTGAGATGTCAGATGTCTTTTTTTGCTGTTGGAGCATCGCATCTGCTACAGATGTTTGTGTTTTATTGAGTACGCGGATTGTTTGCCCAATATCGTCTATTTTTTCAATAACGATGCTTACGGAATTTTGCATCTCTGTTGCACGTCCACTAATATCTTCTGTCGCATCTTCGGTCTCGTTTGCGAGCTCTTTGACTTCCTTAGCGATCACACCGATGCTTTTTTCTCCGGAGTTGGCTGCAATAATAGAGGCGTTAAGTGCTAGAAGGTTTGTCTGTCCTGCAATTTTTGCAATAAGATCGATGGTACCGCGAATTTCTTGGCTTTGTGCTCCGAGCTCTATAATAAATTCTTGTGTCTCTTGAGATTTCTTTGCTCCCTCATCACTCATTTTTGTAACGCGTGTTGTATTGTAAGTGATGTCAGTTGCGCTAAGCGCAATCTCTTCGGAGTGAACGGAGACGTCCTTGATCTTTGATGTAATGCTCTCCACTGCATTTGAAACTTCATGACTCTTTGATAAAGTATTTTCGGCAATACTTTTAATATTAACGCTTTCTTGCTTCACCTCTTTTGCTAAAGAGCTCATAAGCGTAATGCTCGAACCAATTTGATGAATAAGCTCTTGAAGGCCGTCTAAGAATTCATTAAACGATTTACTCGCTCTTCCAATTTCATCATCCCGCGTTACTTTCACGCGGATTTGAAGATTTCCATTTGCCATCTCAAAGAGCAGGGCCGCCATATTTTCCATCGGTTTTGCAATGAGACGGAAAATAACATTTCCAAGAAGAATAATAAGAATGATCGCTACAAAAAGCACGGTATAGGCAATTTGTTGCATTTTTTCTAATCGCTGCCTCCACTCTTCATTTAGTAGTTTGGCAGCCTTAGAGTTAAGAGTAAGCAAGTTTTTGAGCTCGCTCTCTAACTCATTATGATCATTACGAAGAGTCCCTAACTGCTTACGAGAATCTTTTAGGCTAAGCAAAAGTTCATAACGTAGATGAACAAGAGAGTGATTGTCGAGAAGTACAAGTCCCTCAAGATAGTGAATATCCTCACCCAATGCTTGTAGAGAGTCTTGTATGGGGTGCTCTTCTTCTAGCAATCCTTTGATAGTTTCTAAAAGCTGACGGGACTGTTTAATGCGCTGAATAATTTGATTTTGTTCTATTGAGGCTACCATATCGACATCTTTGATGAGCCCTACCAAGCTTCCTAAGCGGGACAAGTCGAGTACGGTATGATTAAATTGAGAGATCTGCTTTGTCTGTTTTTGCATGTTACCAAAAAGAAGAAGGTAGGACGCCTCTTTGTACTCTTCGATTTTAAGTGGCATTTTATACATCTGGTGTAGTTTCTTTAGCGCGCGCCACTGCTCTAGCGAGAGCTTGCCTCCGATTGCATTACCGGTATTTACAATTTTTGTAGAGAGTTTTTCCACTTCTTTTAATTTTTGTTCGAATCTATGCATAAGATCTGCCTGTCGAACAATTTGCTCTTCGAAAACGGTGTGATCAGCAAAAAGTTTAGACATCATGCTTTCGATCTCTTTTGCATGTTCTTCTGCGTACAGGTGCCAATCTTCTTCTCTTTCTTCAACCGTAACGATTTGATGTGGAATGGTGAGAATTTGTTCGCGGAGAGCTTGGATGAATTTAAACGCCTTTTTCTTTGTGTTATCTAAATCTTGAATTTCTTCGAGGTTGTGAGAGAAGGCAAGTTCTTTACTTTGGTGAGAGAGCATTTGAGAGAGAAGGTCGAGCTCTTCGATGGTGCGTGCAAGGGGCTCTGTGATTTCTCGGACTCTTTGATACCGCTCTTGTAAGTCATTGACAAAGAAGAAAGCAGCACCCACGATCAGTGAGAGCGTGACAGCCACAAACGCTTGGAGGATGAGTAGTTTTCGAATAGTAAGCTTTTTCATTTTTCTACGGCCTTCCAATCTAGAGGTTCAAAGCGGCCGTTTGAAATAATGGTTGGCCAGACTTGATGACTAATTTGATGCTCTTCTTTACTGAGGCGCTTAGTGATTTCAAGCCCTAAATTTAGATGAGAGCCTTTTTCTAGTGCGTTGATGAACTTCTCTTTTGTGGGCTTTCCGGCAATTCTTCTAAAGCCTTCACAAAACGCTTTGGCAACAAAAAAGCCCTCTAAGCTAACAAAAGAGGGAGCTTCACTCTCTAGTAAGTTGCGGTACTCTTTAACGCCTTGTAAATCGGAATTATAATGAGGTACCACCTGTGTGATAATCACACCGTTTCCAAATTCATCGAGCTCTTTTAGCAGCGCTTGACTTCCGACAAAGGAGACATTTAAAAATAGAATATCCTTATTTTGCTCTTGCTTGACTAAACGAATAAAGGCAGCGCAGGGGCGATAAGCACCGATCATGATAATCGCTTTAGGGGGAGTGTCTCGATTGAAGATTTCTATAAAGGCGCCTTCAATACTTACGCTATTTCGCATGTAGCGACCGTGAGGAAGTGTTTCGGGGTTTTCAAATCCTGCTTGCTTTAAAGCTGCAAGAGCGCCTTTATAGCCAGCATCTCCATAGCCGTCGTTTTGTGAGAAAAAAGCGATCTCATTAGGGGAGATCTTATAGTCGTGTAAGAGCGCTTCGATCATCGCAGCTGTCTCTTCTGCGTAACTTGCACGAAAGTTAAAAACGTAGCGGTCAGGCGGTGTTTTACGCAGAAGACCAGCGCCTGTAAAAGCTCCGAAAAACGGTGTTTTTTGCTCATTACAAATGGGTAGGGTAACAATGGCTGTTGGAGTTCCTACGTTGCCAATGATGCTGAATACGTCGTGTTTTTCAATGAGTTCTCGAACGTTGGGTGCGCATCTGTCCGGCTCATAACCGTCGTCGAGTGTGATAAGTGAAAAAGTGTAGCCGTCAAGACCACCCTTAGAATTTACGTCATTGAGATACATCTCAATGCCAGCCTTCATTCCAAGACCCAAAGCTGATGCCGGCCCTGTAAGCGCGGTTGACATCCCAAGGCGAATCTCTTTTGCAGGTGGCAGCTCAGCGTAGATTGGCGGCTTTAGAGCAAAAAGAGATGCTGTAATAATTGCTAAAAAAAGAGAAAAAAAATAACGACCCATAAGCTCCACTCTTCTCTAGTAGAAGAGCCTCATTTAAGCAGAGCGTGTGTTACCCTTCAACTTATTTATTGTGGCGAAACAGGTAGTGAGTCTCCGCCAGCAGTGGCTGTATGTGTGAAAGGTCGAGCATTTGTTATAAGATTGTGCACAGAGGGTGGAGTACGGACAGCATTTCGTGTTAAGCGTTTTGGAGGCCGTTGCTTAACGGATCTTCCTCTTCCTGATACTCCAGTTTGTTCTGCTTTATTTTGTTCTGGTAATTTTGAATTTCCCCTGCTTTCTGGGGTTCCGCCTATTGC
>JBDQID010000177.1:0-4536 GCA_040264515.1 Chlamydiales bacterium | reverse complement strand
GGCCGCTGGGTGAACTTCGGCTCGCTGGCGTTCTCGTCACCGCAGCGAAGCCGCTGCTACAGCGCTGAAGAAAGAAGGAATCGCACCTCTTGAGCTTCAAGAGAAAGAGGGCTTAAGTTTGATTAACGGCACGCAAGTAATGCTAGCCATCGGTGGTCTTGCTATTGCAAAAGCTCAAGAGCTTTTAAGAAAAGCGGTGAGAGTCGCAGCTCTCTCCTTTGAAGCCTTAGACGGCATTCCCGACGCTCTTCATCCGCAACTTCATTTGCTCCGAGGACAAAAGGGGCAAATTGAAACAGCAAAAGCGATGCGTCAAGAACTAAAAGGTGCCTCCAAACCTCCACAAGAGCGACATCACAACCGTGTTCAAGATCCATATTCTCTACGCTGTATTCCTCAGATTCACGGTCCAAGTTACGACTCTATTGCACATGCAAGCTCTATCATTACAAGAGAGCTTAATGCGGTAACTGATAACCCACTTGTTTTTATCGATGAAGAAAGTATTGTCAGTGGCGGTAACTTTCACGGTCAAGCGCTAGCAATGGCATTTGATGTGGCAGCTATGGCACTTTCTGAGCTAAGTAATGTGTCCGAGCGCAGACTTGAGCTTCTTCTTAATCCAGCGTTTAGTGGCCTTAATGCCTTCTTAGCACCCAAAGAGGGTATCCAGTCGGGTTACATGGCTGCACAATACTTATCAGCATCCCTTGTAAATAAAAATAAGTTGCTTGCAAACCCTTCATGTACGGATTCAATTCCAGGTAATGTAGGCATTGAAGACCATGTTTCTATGGGAATGACCTCGGCTAATAAGCTCAAAGAGATTGTGGAGAATTTAGAAGTTGTTCTTTCTACGGAGCTCGTTGCAGCAGGTCAAGCATTTCATCTACAGAATCGTCAGCCGAAAGGTAAGGGTACGAAAAAAAGTTACGAATTTCTTCGGGAAAAGGTGACACCCTTAAACGACGATCGAATTATCTCGTACGATATTGAAAAGGGGACTGAAGTGTTAGCTTCCCTTTAACTTAAAAACAGTGTTCTAAATACAAATGAGGTCAATATGCCCCTGTCAGCTACAGAGCAAGAAAAGCAATTAGAACCATTTATACAGAAATATGCATACCATCCGCACTATCATGCACCTCGTGGCACGGAACTAAACGCTCTTTCTTGGCAGACCGAAGCACCTTTGCGCCTCTTTTTAAATAATCTCGATCGTGAAGTTGCTGAAGATCCGGAAAATCTTGTTGTATACGGTGGCACAGGGCAAGCAGCTCGCAGTAAGGAGAGTGTTCGTGAAATTATAGCAGCTCTTCTAACACTCGAAAACGATCAAAGTCTTCTTGTTCAATCGGGAAAGCCCGTAGGGATCATTCGTTCTCAGCCAGAGGCACCGAGAGTGCTTATTGCAAACTCCAATTTGGTACCTAACTGGGCAAATTGGGAGCACTTTAACGAGCTCAAAGAGCGCGGCTTGATGATGTATGGGCAGATGACAGCAGGAAGCTGGATCTACATTGGCTCTCAAGGTATTTTACAAGGCACTTACGAAACTTTCGCGGAAGCTGCTCGGAAAGAATTTGACTCCGACCTTAGCGGTAAGCTTGTTGTAACTGGGGGACTCGGAGGTATGGGTGGGGCACAGCCGTTAGCAGTTACAATGAATGGCGGTGTCTGCTTGGGTGTTGATATAGATCCAAGCCGTATTGAAAAGAGATTGCAGACGCGTTATATCGATAAGATGACCTGTAGTTATGAAGAGGCTGTAGCTTGGGCTTTAGAAGCTAAAGAGAAGAGGGTTCCACTCTCGATTGGTCTGGTTGCTGATATTGGCACAACTCTTAGAGCTCTAAACAACGACGGAATTATTCCTGATCTTGCAACAGATCAAACATCTGCTCACGATCCCTTAAATGGCTATATTCCAGCAGGAATGGGACTGCAAGCAGCAGAAGAGCTTAGAGAAAGCTCGCCCGAAGAATACAAACAAAAAGCTCTTAAAAGTATGGCAGAACATGTACAAGAGCTTTTAAAAATGAAAGAAAGTGGAGCTGTTGTTTTTGATTACGGTAATAACCTCCGTGAGTTCGCTCGGCAGGGTGGAGAGAGTCGTGCTTTTGAAATTCCAGGCTTTGTACCGGAATACATCAGGCCTCTTTTTTGTGAAGGTAAAGGTCCCTTTCGTTGGGTAGCTCTCTCCGGTGATCCAGAAGATATTTTTGCTACAGACCAAGCTCTAAAAGAGCTTTTTCCAGAAAACAAACCACTGATGAATTGGTTGGATAAAGCCGGTAAACAAATAGCGTTTCAAGGTCTTCCAGCTCGTATTTGTTGGCTGGGATTAGGGGAGCGTGAAAAGGCAGGTCTCCTTTTTAACGAGATGGTAGCCTCTGGTAAGCTCAAAGCCCCAATTGTTATCGGACGTGATCATCTCGACGCAGGATCCGTTGCCTCTCCGTATAGAGAAACGGAAGGGATGAAGGACGGCTCCGATGCTGTTTCAGATTGGGCTCTATTGAATTTGATGAGTAATTGCTCTGGAGGTGCCACCTGGATTTCTTTTCATCATGGTGGTGGAGTCGGTATAGGTTTCTCTCAGCATGCAGGTATGGTTGTGCTTGCAGACGGGAGCGAGCGTGCCGCACGCTGTTTGAAGCGCGTGTTATACAACGATCCCGCGTTAGGTGTCATACGTCATAGCGATGCAGGCTATGCTAAAGCCCGTAAAGCAGAACATCTTTTGTAGTTATTAGACCACTACCGTGGTCTTAAGTAAACTCATATTTTGTGTAAATTCGAGACAGAGCTGTTATAGGCACAAAAAAAGCGCCAAACTTCATTAAGAGTCGACCTCGTGTTAATCTACTGCTTTAGAGATTTAAGCTTTTTAGAGTGGTAGTTCTTGATCTTATTTTTCACTTCGTAAACAACACACCATTATTGTCTTTTGTAGGTGACGATATAGCACTGTTCATTTAGAGAACGTCTTAATTTTGCGGTGTTTTGTATGACTCGAACTCTTCCATCGTTGTATTCAGTATATCTTCCGTCATCGTTTTTTTTATACGCTATATAATGACCTCCACTACGACCTCCAATGTGGCAGACAACGGAGTCAATCTCGTACTCAGTACTCACACCCTCAGGATTCGCACCTTCAGCTAGATGGGTAGCCATGTCGATACGATCGAAAAGATGAACAGGGTTGTCTATTTTTTCAAACTCTCCAGTAGGAGATTGCGTAAATCGTGTAAGTCCGAGGGTTAGATAAGGGGGAACGCTGTTTAGCTTGCTTTCTTTGTAATATGTGCCAGCAGCGTATTCTTGATGCTCTCCCGGGCTATCCTCATCTATGAAGCTATTTTTACTCTTGTCTATGAAAGATGCTGCAATCAGGCTCTTTAACGGGACTGTTTTTAATTGACGTCTTGTTATTGTTTTACTCTTCTCTTCGAAGAGTAAACGCATAAGGCGTGATCTCGGTTGTTTAGTTTTTGTTTCTGTAGTGATTGTTTCATAACCAACAAGTGCAGAAGGGAAGTAAAGTGTCATTTTTGGGCTAATGGGATTAGAGCTTGTGTCTTTGATCTTGCTGTCATCACTAGTGCGTTTGAATTCAGCAGAAAGTGTAACATAGCTGGGTGAGCGGTTTTCCCCTGCGGCATCACAACCCTCGATTAAAAGAGCATCGGATAGCCAAGTCATAAATCCGTTGGCGCATTGTTGAGAGCCGGCTCCTTCGTCTTGTCTGAACCCTAACTCACAACAAAGAGAGCGGAAGGCAAAGGTTAGCCCTTTTGGACATCCTTTATTTTTAGAAAGCCTATCGATGAGTAGATGTCCTATAGATTGAATTCTTTGTGCTTTTTGATAATCGTCTTGGTGGATAGGAACAACGCTTTTCACGCCTTCATTGATTCGGATTTTGTGCGTAGGTAATTCTCTGTAAAAAAGATCTAATAATTCAGGTTGATTGCGCATCAATTGTAAACTTGCAGCCATAAAACAGGTGTTTCCCGAGTTGGAGATTCCCGTAGGAGCAACGCCTCTGCTTACACCTTTTGGTATGCGGTAAGCTGTGATAATGCTCTCTTTGCTAGCTACTAACTCGGATGGATCCAGAGGTGTTGGGGGTAAACGGAGTTTAGGTCTTGGGCGAGGCATTCTGCCAGCTGCTTTTGGTTTACTTTTCGGTCGGGGGGCTGGAGCGCCAGCTGCATCGCTACTATCTGTTGTAGCTGCGGCTTTTCTGTCTGTTTGAGATTTAATAATTAAGAACTTCTCTCCGAGTTCTTTACACCGGCCAGCGAGCAGGGGGAGCTGCGCGAGGACTTCAGAGTTTCCTTGTGCACTTACCATTAAAGCTTTTCCCAGCTTGTTTAATCCTAGTAATGTTTCTTTGTACTTTTCTATTTTTGTTAAGTCAGGGTTGTTGAGTTCGGTATTGAGAGTTCCTTGTGCATAAAAGATAGTGTTGTAATCGGTGCGTAAAGCGTCGAAAGTGGAGATGCTGGTAGTCGGGGGGGGCGAGGG
>JBDQID010000176.1:0-4543 GCA_040264515.1 Chlamydiales bacterium | reverse complement strand
GTAAAGGAACCGTTTCTGTCGTCCTACGGACTCGCTCGAACCTTCATTCTGTGTTTTATAAACGGTTGCTCACAGCAATCCGTTTGATAGAGCAGTAGCCTTTATGTTGTCGGATAGAGCACATTTATTTGGGAATTTTCAAACCTTTTGTGGTATGTTGCACAGAAAAAAGGTTGTGCAGTGGAGTTCATTCTTAATGATAAACGGATCGAAACAGAGGCGCCAAGGGGAATGGTTCTGGTCGATTTTGTGCGTAATATGCAACGAAAAGTGGGAACAACGGTTGCTTGCAGAGAAGGGGACTGTGGCGCGTGCACTCTGCTGATCGGACGACTTAATAATGACAGCTCTCTTTCTTACCAAACAATCACGTCTTGTATCTCACCTCTGAGTAATATCGCAGGCTGCCATGTCGTTACAATTGAAGGCATCACCCCAAATAACATCCAGACGAGATTCGAAGAGCTAAATGCGACGCAGTGCGGATTTTGTACTCCAGGGTTCATTATCTCTCTCTTCGGCTACTTCTTGAATAGCACTACACCGACCTTTGAAGGTGCTATAGCAGCCATCGATGGTAACATTTGTCGCTGTACAGGATACAAATCGATCGAACGCGCCATCCAATCGTTGATAACCTCCGCTCCAATAAATCAAATCGCTCCTTCCTATTTTTCCAAAATTCCAGAACGGCTGCGCTTGCTAAAACAAGAAGAGCACTCACTTCACACAAAAACAAAAAACATTCTTGTTGTTTCCGGTGGCACAGACCTGTGCGTGCAAAATCCAAACAAAGTGCTCGATACACAGTTTAGCTCTGTTGAATATGAAGGAATCCAAGAAAACAGCGGCGAATGCATAATCGGAGCTGCAACAAGCATCGCAGCCCTTGCAAGCTCTCCGCTTCTAATAAAGGCGATCCCAAAACTACCCAGCTTCTTAAAGTTGTTTGGCTCAACGCAAATTCGCAATCAAGGGAGCGTCGGAGGTAACATCGTTAATGCATCTCCGATCGGAGATATTACTAACATACTCTTAGCACTGGATGCAAAGCTCAAACTTTTAAAAGGTGGACGCGAAAGAGAACTGCCCTTAAACCGGTTTTATAAAGGATACAAACAGTGCGATTTAGAAGAGGGGGAGCTGTTAAAAGAGATCTCTTTTACTCTCCCTACAGGCAACTCCTTTTTTAATATGGAAAAAGTATCCAAACGCACATACCTCGATATTGCAACAGTTACAACCTCTATTCACCTTCAGCTTGAAAGGTCAAAATTCACTTATGTGCGCCTCTCCGCTGGGGGCATCGGTCCTATACCGCTTCTTTTACAAAAAGCATCAAGATTTTTAGTAGGAAAACCGCTAAATCCTGAAACTGTAAAACAGTTCGCAGATCTAGCTTTAAGTGAAGCTGTACCCATTAGCGATGTCCGAGGCTCACTTTCTTACAAACGCACGCTCTTTCGGCGTCTGATTTACGCGCACTTTTTAATCTGTTTTGAAAGCGAGATTCAAATGGAGGCCTTGCTGTGAAAAATATAGACGCTTCCTTCCATACAACAGGAAAGTCGTTATATATCGACGACATCCGCCTTGCAGACGACACACTGCACGCTGCAGTTTTTTACTCGACAACAGCACACGCAAAGATTCGTAAGTTAGACCTCTCGAAAGCAAGAAATAGCTGTGGTGTACACGCTGTATATACTGCTGCAGATATTCCAGGAGAAAATCAGATCGGAGGCATCATCCCAGATGAGCCTCTTCTTGCCGAAGGTGAAGTTCACTTCTTCGGTCAGCCAATAGCTATCGTTATTGCCGAAACAGAGCGACAAGCGCAAGATGCTGTAGAAAAAATCAGGTTAGATGTCGAAGAACTTTCAGTGATCACAGACCCACGTGAAGCTGCCTCAAAAGGGCAGCTGATTATGGATGAGCCGATCGTTTTTTCATGTGGAGACACAATCTCAGCTTTTCAAAAGTGTGATGTTGTTGTTGAAGGTGTGGCCGAGAGCGGAGGGCAAGAACATCTTTACTTGGAGCCCCAAGGTGCAATCGCTCTACCAACGGAGAATGGAGGTGTTAAAATTCACTCCAGCACGCAAAGCCCAACAGCAGTGCAGCGAGTGACAGCGAAAGTACTGAATCTAGCCATGCACATGGTCGAAGTCGACGTACAGCGCCTCGGTGGTGGATTTGGCGGAAAAGAAGATCAAGCAACGCCTTGGGCTGCAATGGTATCGCTCGCAGCAGTGAAGCTGCAACGTCCTGTAAAGCTCGTGCTACATCGCATAGACGATATGCGCATGACAGGAAAACGTCATCCATACTCATCGGACTTTAAAATAGGCTTGTCACAAGATGGGAAAATTTTAGCGTATGAAGTTACCTTCTATCAAAACGCAGGCGCCGCAGCAGACCTCTCTCCCGCAGTACTCGCACGTTCAATTTTTCATGCAACAAACAGCTACTTTATTCCAAATGTTGTCGCCACAGGATACAGCTGTAAGACAAACCTGCCGCCAAACACAGCGTTTCGAGGGTTCGGTGGACCGCAAGGGATGTTCGTAATGGAAGCTGCCATTCATAAAGCTGCAGAAGCAATGAAAAAGCCGGCATATGAAATTCAGAAGCTGAACTTGTTGGATGAAGGAGACGCTTTTCCTTACGCTCAAAAAGCAGAGCAGTGCCAAGCGAAAAGCTGTTTTGCACTTGCAGAAGAGAAGTTTAAACTCAAAGCGATGATCGCTGAAATCGACGCATTCAACACAAAGCAAAAGCAGTTTAAAAGAGCTCTTGCTTGCACGCCTGTCTGCTTTGGAATCTCCTTTACAAAGACTTTAATGAATCAAGCAAGCGCTCTGATTCATATCTATCAAGACGGCAGCGTGGCAGTCACCACAGGCGCTGTGGAGATGGGGCAAGGCGTCAATACGAAAATTTTGCAAGTTGTTGCAGATATTCTCTCGCTCTCTCCCAGTCGAATCAAAATCATGAGCACAAACACAACGCGTATTGCTAACAGCTCGCCAACAGCTGCAAGCTCTGGTGCTGATCTCAACGGTAAAGCTGCGGAAAAAGCAGCTCTACAGCTTGTAGAAAGGCTAAACGCTCTTGATCGAAAAGAGCTCGCATGGAACGATCTTATCGCACTAGCGTATGAACAAAGAGTTAATCTCTCAGCGCACGCACACTACGCAACGCCTGAAATCTTTTTCGATGAAGTCACTTCGAAAGGCTCTCCTTTTGCCTATCACGTATACGGAACCGCGATCACCGTTGTAACATTAGACGGATTGCGTGGTCGATATACAGTAGATTCCGTTAAAATCGTACACGACTTTGGAAGAGCGTTGAACCCGCTTATTGATTTGGGGCAGATCGAAGGCGGGCTCATGCAAGGCATCGGCTGGATGACTCTCGAAGAGCTCTTGTTTACAGATGACGGACGACCGATGACAGATACGCTCTCAACATACAAAGTACCAGATATCTATTCAGCTCCAAAAGAACTACTTGTCGAAGCCCTACCACACGCCGATAATCCAAAGGGAGTGGCAAAATCAAAAGCTACCGGAGAGCCTCCGTTCATGTACGGAATCGGCTCTTTTTTTGCTCTAAGAGAAGCGATGAAAGCATTTAGCGGCTTAAGAGAATTGCCGTTGCAAGCTCCATTGACACCGGAGCGCGTTTTAATGACTATTTGTCCTGAGGTAGAAAATGAAGTTACCTATAACGCTTAAAGATTGCCTGACAGGTATTCTGCTCTATGGTGGGGGAGACAGCCTTGGTGCTCTTATCCTTGGCACCTTTTCCCTCTCACGTCTACTCGGAATGGCTCTTGTAGGAGCTACGCTCTATGCAGTAGAGATTCCAGCTTTTTTTCGCTGGCTTCATAAGCAGATGCCGCAGCCTCAAACTTTAGGAGAAGCGTTTGGCAAAGGAGTCATCGCTCAAGCATACTTCAACCCTCTTTGGGTCGCACGCCACTTTTTCTTCATCGCGATCTTTTCAGAAGCGACACTTTCATGGGATATTCTCTCTATAAGCTTGCACTCTTTTGGAGCCATTCTCCCCGTTGCCCTCTTCTTTAACTGCCTCATCCAATACAAAATCCCTCTGCAATGGCGCTTTTTCTGCAGTGCCGCATTCTCAGCCTCCATGGCCGTTTACTACTCCCTTAGCGAAGTTTATTTTTCACAGTTCTAGTGCTCTGTCAAACTTGAATCTTAGAGTATCTTAACCTCTTGCTTCCGCAGCTACCGCCGCGGTGCGGGGTTGAGTAGACCACACCCTCACCCATTCGCATCAACCTAACATAGAATTCTGATATTTAATGCTATGTGCAGGTCGTACTACTATTAACGTCGTTCGACTCTTAATTCAATCCAGGTTAATGGCTTATGATAATTATTTTTAGACCACGGTAGTGGTCGCACCTCTCTTTAGCCCAGCACTTTAGTGCTGGGACGGGATAATAAGAACAGTGTGCCGCGGCAGCGGCACCTCTCTTCTTTTTTAACTTTGAGATCCTGAGAGATGC
>JBDQID010000175.1:0-4549 GCA_040264515.1 Chlamydiales bacterium | reverse complement strand
TTCGCATCAACCTAACATAGAATTCTGATATTTAGTGGCATACGCTGGGAGTGCTAACATTAACGTCAGTTCGACTCTTAATTCCGCCCTGTCTACTGATTTATAGAAATAGTTTTTATACCACGGTAGTGGGCGTTTGTGTCTTTATGACAGCATTTTTGTGCTGGGACGGGATAATAAGACCCGGGTGCCGCGGCAGCGGCACCGCTCTTCTTTTTTAACTTTGAGATCCTGAGAGATGCCTCTACCGTGGCATAGATTTTTTGTACCTTTCCCAGCACTAAAGTGCTGGGCTAAAGAGAGAAACGACCACTACCGTGGTCTAAAAACTATTTCTATAAACCAGTAGACAGGGCGGAATTAAGAGTCGAACTGACGTTAATGTTAGCACTCCCAGCGTATGCCACTAAATATCAGAATTCTATGTTAGGTTGATGCGTGGTTACCTTCTGTATTGATTCTCAATGATATAAATACGAAACTCACGTTACTTATGGTAGGAGGAGCCTTTGGAAATCTCGATTGCGCGATAAATTTGCTCTAAGAGAACAACGCGAACGAGCTGGTGAGTGTATGTCATAGTGGAAAGGCTTATGAGCTCAGTTTTTTTTCGAATCACTTCAGGAAGGCCCGTGGGCCCTCCAATACCAATCGCTAAGCGAGCACCACCACGTTCAAACTTTTTACAAACAAAGCGTGAAAACCCTTCGCTTGTGAATGTTTTGCCTGCCGGATCCAAGCAGAAGAGCGAAGACTCTTTTTCAAGAGCCTTGATGAGCTGCTCGTTATTTTTCACCCAAACGAACTCAACTTCCAAATAAGGTTTGAGCCGCTTAGAGTACTCCGCAATTCCCGCCTCGATCCAGCTCTCACGAGACTTCTTTCCTACGGCAATGACTTTTATCTTCACTACAAAGAGAAGGGAAGTCGATAGCCAAGGGTTAGACTATGAGCATTCTGAGGAGCAAATTTAGCGTGCAAACCGTAAGCGTACTGACAGCTAAGATCTCCCCATACACCTAGTTGATAGGCGTATCTAAGACCTGCTGTAACAGTTTCATAGCGAAGAGTTTTATAACCTTTAAAAGAAGCTAATGAATTCAACTTTTGATTACCAAAACCGCGTTCAAACTCAACAAACCCTTTCATCTGCTGCGTGTCAGCAAAATTTTTCTCGAAGCAAACATCGCCTTTAACCCACGGGCTTCCTTGATTTCCCATAGCAAGTTCAAGAGCTGCCCAGAGTCTAGAAGTCCATGTACGACCCTCTGAGCGCTCTTTTCCAACTGCAGCGTGAGCTGCAAGTTCTATTTCACCGTGGCGCATCAGATTTGGGTTTTTCGTAACCGAGAAGGGTACAAAACTAAGCGATGCACCGGTAGTAAGGCTTAAGTTATCTCCAACCAAGTCATTAAGCCAAAGGTAACGAGCGCCCAAAGAAAAAGCTTCTAAATCTAAATCCCGGTCTCCATTCATAACTCCTGTATTTGCAGCTTTGAGCTCCAATTCAGCATGATAGAGGCTCATTGTAGCAAAGGCTAAAGAGAGATCTAAGTGATGATTTCGCGCTCTATGAGTTTCGCTGCCATTTGCAACATCGAATTTATTATGCCAATCAAAACTATAAGCTGCTCGAGATTCGAATTCGTTATCATTACCAAACCAAGGCGCTTTCTCCAAAGAAAAGGTAGCAATAGGCAGCAGTACAAAAATAAGTAGCATTTGTTTTATTTTCATTTATCGACTCCTTTCTCAGCCAACCATCTCTCTGCGTCGAGCGCTGCCATGCATCCCGATCCTGCGGCTGTAATTGCTTGGCGGTAGATATGATCTTGAACATCACCTGCTGCAAAAACGCCTTCGATACTTGTCTGAGAGGTGCCTGATTTAACTTTAAGGTAACCCTTATCATCCATATCGAGCTGAGAATTGAGAAAGTTTGTGTTCGGAGAGTGTCCAATAGCAAAAAAGACACCACTTGCCGCGCGTTTTTCTTCGACACCACTTTTTACATTTTTCAATGTGACGGATGTTACAACATCGTCACCTTCGACTAAACTTAGAACGGAGTCCCAAAGAACTTCAATTTGTGGGTGCGCTTTGACGCGTTCGGCCATAATTTTAGACGCCCTTAGCTCATCTCTACGGTGTACGATATAAACTTTTTTCCCGTAATGAGTCAAAAAGATAGCTTCCTCACAAGCGGTATCTCCACCACCAACAACAAAGAGCTCTTTGTCACGGAAAATCGGCATCGCACCGTCACAAACAGCACAAGCTGTCACTCCCTTTTGCCAAAATTCACCCTCTCTTGTCCCTGGAACATCGAGCTTTTTAGCATTAGCTCCTGTAGAGATAATCACAGCGTGTGATTGAAATGAATTCTTTTTGCCTTTGATAACAAAGGGTCTTTGAGTTAAATCAACGCTAACAACATCTTCAGTAAAGAATGTGGCATCAAAACGTTCTGCTTGCTTGCGAAATTTAGTCATCAAGTCAGGGCCTGTGATACCTTCAGGAAAGCCTGGAAAATTCTCGACATCTGTTGTTGTCATCAGTTGTCCTCCGGCAGGACCTGAGAAAAAACCTTCGAACATAACAGGTGCTAGCTGAGCTCTTGCAGCGTAGATTGCGGCTGTGTATCCTGCTGGTCCAGAGCCAACGATCACTACTTTTTGAATCTCTTTTTTATTTTCTTCCATTATAGTTCCTTGTCACAAAAAGTAAAATATAGGGGATAATTTGGGTGCAATTAAAAATGAAGATTTTGAGTGCAACCCGGATAATCATACTGCCTTCATACAACTTTTCTCTCAAGGAGAAAAAGGGTTCACTATCTATAAAGCTTGAATCCTAAGATTGAATTAAAAAGTTATAATACGTATAATACTTCTACTGTTTCCATTATATCATTGCAACTTGGTAAAGAATTGCTGAAACAACTATTACGTCAGCTTTTTAGAATCTATCCTGGGGAAGAGAAGCGCTCTCTTTTATTGACTCTTCTTGGGTTTACCTGGGCATTTGGAGCTTCTTGTGGAGTTCAGTTTTCAGACGCCCTGTTCCTTCTTCATGTAGGTCCAGAACAGCTCCCGCTAGCCTTTGTTTTAACAGCCGTAGCGCTCATCTGTTCGGTCTTCTTACTTCTCTATAGTTCAAACAAACTGACTCCCTGCCAATTATATAAACGCATGCTCTGTATTGGCGGATTTATCTACGCCTGTATTGGAATTACTCTCTTCTTTAATCCAACTCACTATCTATTTTGGTTTTTTGTTAAAATCTTTGGAGATATGTTTATTATTCCACTGATTACTTGTTATTGGAATTTTGTAGATCAATACTTTTGCTTAAAAGACGCTAAACGCCTTTACGGCTTGATCAGCGGCACACTCTTTTTCGGATTTGCCTGTGCGGGAACTTTAATTAGCTTCGCTGTTTTCAATACAACAACGATCTTTTTCGTTATGGCAACATCCATGCTAGCTTCAATAGCTATTATTCAAAAAATTCAAAACAGCCTTAAGCCTGTTTTAAAAGAAGAAGAGAAGCTTGAAGTCACTGAAAAAAGACCCTCTATTCCCCTTTCGACCATTTTCAAGATGGCTCTGAGCTCTCCTTTTACTCTTTTACTTATTCTTTCTTGTCTATTTACTCAGCTCTTAAGCGTTGTTACAGAATTCCATTACATGGAAGCGTTTCACCAATACTTTCAATCCTCCGCTCTCTACCCGGATGCCGCAGACGAGCAACTCACTCTTTTCTTAGGAAGGTGTACGGCATATATTTCGATTATCAATCTGTTATTTAGTTTTTTTATCTACGGCCGTCTTACCACTTACTTCGGTGTTCACAATATGGTTTTAGCCGTTCCCCTAGCTTTTTTGTTTATCTTTGTACCGTGGCCTTTTACATCTCCAACTCTTTTTTTGCCTATATTTGGGTTTTCTATCGTCGAAGGCCTCTTTTACTCCGTTGAAGATACAACTTTTACTCTACTCGTTAACTCTCTGCCTTCTTGGGCAAAGTGCCGCATTCGAATGATTATAGAGTCTTTTTTTGAGCCACTCGGAATGTTAATTAGCGCAAGCTTACTGCTTTTATTTCAAAATGAGAGCCAAATGCTTGGATTAACACTCTCTTTAATCACTTTGCTAATTACCCTTTCACTTCGCACCCGTGTTTCTATCTAAGAAGAGCTGAATTCGACTCTTAATTTACTCCTATTTCAAGATTTATAAGAATCATTTTAACACTACGGCACTGCTCTCTTTCAACTTCTTCAAGTAAATAGACCTTTATCTTTGTTTTTTTTGTAGGCAGCTATACAGCGTTTAATTTACAACTTTACCCTTACGCAATATTTAATGCTTGTAGCGCGGGTGCTCCGTCGCCCGCACTCTCATTGAAAGGCCGCTCACCCTGAATCGTTTATCCATTTTCAACGCTTAGTTTATAACTTCAATTTTTAAGAAGGTAAGTGGTTATGGGGAAACGGCCTTTCAATGAGAATGCGGGCGACGGAGCGCCCCATACGCATCAACCTAAC
>JBDQID010000174.1:0-4549 GCA_040264515.1 Chlamydiales bacterium | reverse complement strand
TAATTATCGTTTATAAGTGTCTATGACATACTTTCTTTCAAAAAAAGCCATTTTAAAGGTGGTCTAAACTGTTTTTACCTAATTAAAGATGTGGGTAATGCTAAGCACTAAAGTGCTAGGCTAAATTAAGAGTCGAGCTCACGTTATTTAGGGTTTTTCAAACCGTAGCAACACAGTGCCTATACTAGAGCAGCTGTGCTAAAGCAGGGCAACGAACTCCTCTTCACTAAGAATCTTCACCCCAAGGGATTCCGCTTTATCGCGCTTGGATCCGGCAGAGGCTCCTGCTAGAAGGTAGTTCGTTTTTTTACTAACAGAGCCAACAACCTTACCTCCACGCTCTTTAATGAGTGCAGCTGCTGCTTGACGTGTGTAGTTCTCAAGCGTTCCCGTGAGAACAAAGGAATTTCCACTAAAAGGGTGTCCTTTAAATGATGTTACCTTAACTTCCCTAGGTGTAACTCCAAACTTCAGTAGACTCTCTATTTCCTTTAAGTGCGCCTCGTTTGTAAAATAGTCCAAGACGGAGGCCACAACTTTATCTCCGACTCCATCAATTTCCAAAAGCTCTTCTTCTGTTAGCACCATTAAAATTTGAAGAGTACCCGCCTTATTGGCAAGAAGCTCTGCAGTACCAGCTCCAACAAAAGGAATGCCAAGAGCCATAATAAAGCGCTGCAGTGGCACAACTTTTGAGTTCTCGATACTAGAGAGAAGATTGCTAATCGCTTTTTCTTTAAATCCTTCCAAGCCGACTAACTGCTCTTCTTTGAGTGAATAAATGTCAGACGGGCTTGAGACCAAGCTCTCGTTTACAAGCTGCTCGACAATTTTCTCTCCCATGTGATCAATATCCATGGCGTGCTTACTCGCAAAATACGCAATACGGCGTAAAAGCTGCTTGGGACAGTCTGTAAGGTTTGGACAACGAACAGCTACTTCGCCCTCAACTCGAACAACTTCTGTCTCACACGCAGGACAATGAGTTGGCATAACCCATGAAGTCGAGCTTCTCTTTCGATGCGTTTTATCAACTTCAACAACCTTTGGAATAACATCACCACCCTTCTCGATGATCACTCTATCTCCCACTCGAATATCCTTACGCTGGATTTCTTCTTCATTATGAAGACTTGCACGCGAGATCGTACTACCGGCAAGAAAAACAGGCTCTAATTCTGCAACAGGTGTTAATGTTCCAGTTCGTCCTACCTGTACTGTGATCTCTTTGATAAACGTAGTCTCTTGCTCAGCTGCGAACTTATACGCAACAGCCCAGCGAGGGTTCTTTCCTGTCACACCCAGGCGCTTTTGCTCTTTAAAATCGTTGAGTTTAAGCACAATTCCATCGATATCAAAAGAGAGCTCTGAGCGATGTTCAAGCACCTTTTCGGCAAAAGCAGAAACTGCATCCAAATTCTCACACTTCTCAACAAAGTCAAGCGTTGGCAATCCCCACGCTTTCATGATAGCGTGAGACTCAAATTGCGAGACAACAGTTTCTGAAGAGTCTTGAGCTACAGAATAGACAACAATAGAGAGCCTGCGACGAGCAACCTCTTCTGGATCAAGAAGCTTTAAAGAGCCGCCTGCAGCATTACGAGGATTTGCCCAAAGCGGCTCTTCTCTCTTTTCACGCTCTTCATTCAGCTTCAGAAAAATCTCCCGCGGCATGAAAATTTCGCCTCTGATTTCCAAAATATCGGGTAAGTTATCACCCAACAGTTGCAAAGGCAGCGCGGCGATTGTTTTCACATTCACCGTAATATCATCGCCCTTTTTTCCATTACCACGCGTCACAGCGCGTATAAATTTACCTTTTTCATAACGAACAGAGACCGCAATACCATCCATCTTAATTTCAGCTGAAAGAGGAATCGCATCTGATCCAACCAACTTTTTAAGCCTATCGCTAAAATCTTGCAGCTCTTCTTGCGAGTACGTATTGGCAAGCGAAAGCATCGGGATCTCATGAAGCACACTACTAAAACCGCCAGTTGTCATCTCACCTACTCTCTGTGTCGGTGAGTTCTTACTAATTAGCTCCGGAGACTTTTTTTCGATTTTTTCGAGGCTCTTCATAAGAGCATCAAATTGCTCATCTGATATCTCAGGATCGTTATCAACAAAGTACCGTTTGTTATGATACCAGATTTTTTCACATAGTTCTTTGTATTGCTCGCGCTTTGTCATAAGGGTCATTTGCATTATTTCACTTCGAATATCATTGTTGCTAAGGGTGGTAAAGAAAGAGCAATACCTTCGTCTGATAACTCTTTGATACCACCTTTTCCAGAACCACCAAATTTTGGGTCATCGCTGCAGAAGAGTAGCTCAACAAATCTTTGATTCGAAAGGTTAAGCCAGTAGTGCGGATGATATGTTGGAGTAAAGTTATGCACGCAGAGAAGGGAGCTTGTTGCACTTTTTCTAAGATAAGCGATCACACTATTTTGGTTATCATTAAAAGATACCCATTCAAAACCAGACCATTCAAAATCACGCTCCCATAGCTCTCGTTTTGCATTGGAGAAATGATTTAGCTCTTTGACCATCTCTTGCATCCCCTTGTGCAGAGGATATTGCGTAAGCTGCCAATCGATTTCTCTCTTACAAAACCACTCATCTACCATTCCAAACTCTCCTCCCATAAAAAGAAGATTTTTCCCAGGCTGACAAAGCATGTAGCTATAAAGTAGGCGAAGGTTCGCAAACTTTTGCCACATATCACCTGGCATCTTCTCGAGAAGGCTTTTTTTACCATGAACCACTTCATCATGAGAAAATACGGAAGCAAAGCGCTCTGTAAAAGCATAAAGAAGGCCGAAAGTAAGTTCGTTTTGATGATGTGATCGATAGATTGGATCTTTTTGAAAATAACGAAGCGTGTCATTCATCCAGCCCATATTCCACTTCATATCGAAGCCCAAACCACCCTCCGCAACACTGCGTGTAATACCCGCAAAAGAAGTCGACTCCTCTGCAATCATCAGCGCCGAGGGCACTCGTTTATGAACAACGGAGTTGAGGTGTTTAATGAATTCAATCGCTTCTAAGTTCTCTTTGCCACCGAACTGATTTGGAATCCATTCTCCATTCTCGCGTCCATAATCGAGATAAAGCATGGAAGCTACAGCATCAACACGAAGGCCATCTACATGCATCTTCTCAAGCCAAAAAAGAGCATTTGCGATAAGAAAATTCGATACTTCCTTGCGACCGTAATTAAAAATACAAGTACTCCAATGCGGATGAAAACCTTGGCGTGGATCTTCATGCTCGTACAAAGCTGTGCCATCAAAATTACTCAAAGAAAAGTCATCTGTTGGAAAGTGAGCTGGAACCCAATCAACAAAAACACCGATTCCTTCGGAATGAAGGTGATCGACAAAATATTGAAAATCTCGTGGTGTTCCGTAACGACTTGTCGCTGCAAAGAAACCTGTCACTTGATAGCCCCAAGATTCGTCCAACGGATGCTCTGCTACAGGGAGAAGTTCGACGTGAGTAAAGCCCATATCTTTACAGTATGAAGCTAAGCGGTGTGCAAGCTCTCGATAATTGAGCATTTGCCCGTCGTATTGATTCCAAGATCCCAGGTGCACTTCATAGATATTCATCGGGCCGTAGAGTGCGTTCTTTCGGTTATTCATCCATTCCGCATCATTCCATTGATAATCCTCTATATCAAAGACAACGGATGCTGTTGCGGGTCGCATCTCACTCATGAAAGCAACAGGATCCGACTTAATAAGGCGCTCTCCTGTTTGAGTCTTCACCTCGAATTTGTATCGATCCCCTTCTTTAAGTACTGGATGAAACAGCTCCCAAATACCGGACTCCCCTAGGCTACGCATGGGAGCTACTCTGCCATCCCAATGATTAAAGTCTCCGACAAGAGAGACACTTTTGGCCGATGGTGCCCAAACGGCAAAACGTGTTCCTAAAACACCTTGATGTCTTATTGTAGTAGCACCTAGAGCTTCATAGAGCTGATAGTGCACACCCTCCCCAATAAGATACTGATCTACCTCTCCAAGAGAAGGTGTAAAAGCATAAGGATCATGAACAAGCTTTCCACTATGACAATAGACACGATAATCCATAAACGTCGTGTTTTCTGGAACAATACACTCAAAGAGGCCAGCGTCGTGAACTTTAGTTGCCTCTACACTCTCTGAGAATAGCTCTAAATGTAAGTGCCGTGCCCCTGGCTGCCAAAGACGAATAACCCTCTTTCCTTCAGTAAAAGGATGCAAGCCCAAAAACATGTGTGGATCGTAATGATCACAATGAATAAGCCTTTGAATATCATACAAATCGAGTACCGCTGCATCTGTGCTCATAGAAAATCCTTTTTTCGCCTTTTTAAATTATACAGACAAAGAAAATACCGTTTCTTCTACAGACATGCAAGTCTTTCTTACTTCAACACTGGGTGCAAATAATTTTAAGATTTCACATTCAATACAAAAATTATAAAACCTCTTCTTGTAAAGATTCGGGAACTTCTATATTCCAATCAAAACGCTCTTCTATCTTTTTCTTT
>JBDQID010000173.1:0-4556 GCA_040264515.1 Chlamydiales bacterium | reverse complement strand
GGTTTATAGAAATATTTTTTAGACAACGGTAGTTGTCGTTTCTCTCTTTAGTCCAGCACTTTAGTGCTGGGACGGGATAATAAGAATAGTGTGCCGCAGCAGCGGCACTTCTCTTCTTTTTTAATTTTGAGATCCTGAGAGATGCCACTACCGTGGTCTAGAAACGATTATCATAAGCCATTAACCAGGATCGAATTAAGAGTCGAACTGACGTTAACGTCAGCACCCAACGTATATCACTAAATATCAGAATTTTATGTTATGTTGATGCGAATGCGGAGCGCCTGCGCTACAACCACTGAATGTTGCGTAAGGGTAAAGTTTTCAATTAAATGTTGAATAAGGATAAATGGTTTAAAGTCGATTTTTGGTTTTATTGAAGAACTTATGCGACAGAGCTGTCTGTTTCTTGAGAGAGTAATTATAATTTTATTTCTCTAGGGCTGCTGTTAAAAAAAAGTTGACTCTTAAGCTGTTATGTAACATGCTTTGGTGTTTGTATAACATATTAGTTAATTATTTAATTGGTTTTTTATGGCGTCTCACTGTTCAAGGGTATTGTCTCCATCTGTTGTTTCATATGCTCATTATTTGCAAGACTCAGAAGATATAATTGATAAGGCACTTAATGATTCGATTGATGTAAGAGATAAAAGAGTATTTGTTGCTATTCAAGTTTCTCTCTCTTTAATAAAAAGAGCTTTCGGGAGAGAGTTATTATCTGATCTATATGTACATAACAATCGTTGTATGCCCATTAAAAAAAATAAATCAGTAGTTTCTTCATTTATTTTTTCTTCTGTAAAACAACTGGGGTTAAGTCGAGAAGAGGAGGTGGAAATAGAAAACAATATAGAGGAGATGTCCCCTCTATATTGTACTCACTCGGAATTTATTAATATTAAAGATATCGAAGGGTATGGTCAAATATGCTCTACTCTTAAGAGAGTTGAGAATATTCTTGTAAGAGCAATGAATTTTTATCAAGAAGAGAGTGTTGAGAAGTTGTCTGAAGTAAAAAATAAGAGAGAGCTTTCGTTTTTGATAAGGGATTATACGAATGTGTACTTGGCTTTAGATCAAGTTATTTTCAAATGCATGCGATTTGGTATGCTTTTTTTTAATATGGATTTGATGCTGATATCGAATTATGAATTACTGAACCAGCAGACGTTTTCGAATTTAATTGGTAGATCAACAGATTTAAATAGAGGATCTAAGAAAAAAAAACTTCCAGTTGCAGATCAATTTAAGAAAGATTTTACAGCTCTAGATGCTCAGATAACTTCGATACGTCTTACATTTAAGAATAAAATGTATACGAAATGCAGAACTTTATCAGAATCAGGGATAGAAAATTTCGAGGACTTGATGAGACTATATTCTGAAGTAAGAGAAAGGTTAGATCCAATAACTCAATATAATCTGCGTCTGCAAAAGCAGAGACTATTTTTGTTTATGACATTTGCTGAGTTTAAACAAAATGCAAAAGAGTGGGCTTTAATTGGAATTAACCATTTTCATAAAGAGTTTATGGAGGTGGATGATGAAATAGAAAGGTTTTTATTCGAGTTCAGTAGCTATATTATTTCTCAAGGGAATAGTTGGGAGACTTATTTTTCTTTGAAAATCGTTGATGAGATTATAAATCTGAACATGTCAGCTTTTTCTAAGCAAGCAATGAGTAGAGCCTACCTTAATATACCTCGAGCTGAATTAGGTGTCACTGTAGCACGTGAAAAATATTTGAGAGAACTCTCCTCTATTTTAATATCGAAATTACATGATTTTTCATTGAGCAATGAGATTGTAAGCATAAATGATTCTTCTAAACACATTACAGTTCGACTGCCTAGGCGAATCAAACGAAATGTAGAACGGTATTTATCCTCTTGTCGTTATAATCGATTTGAAAAAGATATAAATTTTACTTTTTTGAGCTCTGTAAATCCGGATTATTACGATGCTGTTATAGAGGGTTTTGATAAATTTTCTTATGATTGTTTTGCGGGTCTTTTAGAGAGTCTATTCAGGATGATTTCTAAGGAAGAGCTAAGAAAGCAAAAAGCAAATAGTGCCAGGATACAACAGGTCGCTGCAGTGGAAGGCGCACCACTGGAAATAGCAGCAGTGCCAGTATCAGCAGTACCAGCAGTATCAGCGCGACCTTTTCTTCCTCAAAACAGAATCAAAACCTCTCCAAGAACGAAGATAAAAACACGTCCTGCAATAGTAACTACGACGACTTCAGAGTGTAAGAGTCGAGAAGGCTTTCAAGAGAAAACAGTTGGAGCAGAGGCAGACCCTTTGGATCTTACGTTAGAGTTTCCTTCTGTAAACTGGACGCAATGCCGTTCAGTAAGTCGTTCAGAATCTCGTCCAATCTTTGTGGGTTTTCATGAGAATTCAGGTGACTTGTCAGTACCAGATTCTGTTATGGAAAGTTTTAAAAAGTCTATTTTTGAGAATGCAAAGATTGTATCCAGGAAAGGAGCTTCTGGATTTAAGTGGTATCATACTCCAGAAGGCCCTTGTTTAGTTGCTAAATTATTAAAAAAACCCTGGAGAATAAGACCTGTACGTTGTGAAGTCGATGGAAAAGGTCGAATGTTTTTTCTGTATGGTGAAGTTTTTAACCCCAAAAAAGGAAAAAGATAACTTCTCTATACTCGACTGTTATACTGACCTCCACGGCACTGGAAGTTAAGCTCTAGGCCTGTGTGCAACAAGCAGCGAGAGGTGCGCTAGTGATCCAATAAAATATCAACCTGCGGTAGCAGCGTAAAAAACCTTGGTATAACTGAGTCGATTAAGCAGTAGCATTAAAGCTTTTTCACTTCGATCATCTCACCTGTTAATGTGCCTTGTTGAAGAAGGTGCACAATAGTTTGTGCGACCTCTTCTGCACTTAGAAGAGTACTTGGATCTTCATCTTTGAAATTTTGTTGGCGCATGGGAGTGTTTGTTCGCTGTGGAATGACAACGTTTACAAATAGCTCTGGATACTCTTCAGCAAGCGCTTGGGTCAGATTAACAACAGCTGCCTTGCTACACGAATAGACAGCAGCGCCAGCTCTTCCTTTCGAGAAGGAAGAAGACGCTATATTTACAAGGTGCCCACCCTCTTCGATAGTTGCGTATTTACAGCAAAAAATAAGCCCTTGTAGGTTTATGGAGAGCATTTCTTGGATTTGTTGATCACTCATTGAATTCAAAGAGTTTGTCACTAAAAGCCCGGCGCAGTTAATCAACCCGTTAATGACTCCGATCTCTCTAAAAGCACTTTTAATACTTTCAATGTTACTCATATCAACAGAAAAAGGAGCGCTACTTCTCGATAATGAAATCGCTTTTGCTCCTTTCTTTTCTAAAACATTACAAACTTCAAGGCCAATACCGCTAGAACCGCCAGTAACAACAAAGGTTTTATCTCTAAGGGAATCAACTCCTTTGATTTCTTCCATAGACCTACAGTGAATACGTAGAAGCTGCTCTGCGACAAAAAGATCAAGCTCTGTTGTGATTTTGATATTACGCGCTTCTCCCATAACTATAGAAACAGGCGATCCCATCTCTTTAACTAAACGACAGTCATCAGGAATCTCTTGTAACGAGTTTTTTATCGCTTCTTCGTGTGCACCTAGAATAAGAGGATAAGAAAAAGTTTGTGGAGTCTGTCCGCGAAGGTAACAATTACGATCGGGAATCTCAACGATACTATCTTTCCCATCACTATGAACGATTGTATCGGCTGACGGTACGCATGTATCGATGGCTTTATGAAGCAATACTTGCTTCATGTTTTCTTCAATGATCTCTCGGCTCACAAATGGGCGCACAGCGTCGTGGATAAGCACAAATTCGCATTCCTTTTGGCATGCTTGCAGTCCAGCATAAGATGACTCTTGTCGACTCATCCCACCTTTGAGGACTCGGACTCGTGCTGATGCAACTTCAGCTTCTACCTCTTCTACATATTTCTCATTACAGACCAAAATGATCTCGTCGATACTCTCAAAAGCTTTAAACGCGTCCAAAGTGTGATGGTAGATCTTCTTTCCAGAAAGATTGTGGAACTGTTTTGGCTGGAAACTGCCAAAACGCTCTCCACATCCTCCCATCAGAATAATTGCTGAAAACCAGTGTCCTTGATACATCTATTCTATCCTCGAAATAGCACGGGTGACATCTCCGAGAGGGGAGGCGTATGCAGCAATAACCTCTTCTCGCAACTTCTCAAAGCTCTTCACTTCTCCAAATGTATACTCATACATCTTATGGCGAGCCTCAAAGTAGGTGTCGTTTTCCAATGTCTTCTCAACAACCTTATACACATCTTTGAATTGATCAGGTAAGAGAGCTTCCCCACAGCGAAGAAGGGGAGCTGTTAGCTTCTTTTTCGTTAGAAAAAGCATCGGGCGGTTGAAAGTGAGAAAGTCGTAACCGATGCTAGAGGTGTCTCCGATGTAGAAGTCTGTTCTTGCAAGCAGTGGGTATATGAGTGGATACTCCTCTAAAAAAAGAAGATTCTTTTTCTTTTCATGCTTGCCTTGGAG
>JBDQID010000172.1:0-4561 GCA_040264515.1 Chlamydiales bacterium | reverse complement strand
TAAAAAAACCAATCGTCAAATAGCAATGGTCATTGTTACACCAAATCCCGATAAATGAAAAGGATTTCCTATTGTTTTTTTGCCATTGACATCATGACTTTTCTAATATAATCTTGTCGCAAAACAAACCTAATTAACGCTACGTTTACCCACCCCTTGCTTAAACAAGAAGAGTGGTAATTAAAAATAAAATTACACTTTTCGCGAAGTCTTTTTTATTTTCTAAAAAACCAACCCCACTTCTTAAGAGAGCTCTATGGAACTATTTAGAACATCTTTCTCGACTAGAGTAAAATCTTTTATTGTTTTTACTCTTTCGCTACTCCTTTTTCTTCCTAAAATAAATATTATGAAAATCGGCGGTTCCACTGCCGGGCTTAGAATTGATGATATTGTTATACTTCTTGTTTTTTTTCTAATTCTCCTTTCGACTCTGATAAACCAACGAAAAATCCTTTCTATTGAAAAATACTTTCTACTTTTTTTTACACTCTCATTCTTTTCATGGACCGTCAATACCATTCTATATAAAGAAAATCTTCTAAGTGACCCTCCTAATTTACTTTACTTAGTTCGTCTTTTGGAATACTTCGTCTTTTTTTATGCGGGCATTCTAGCTTACAAACAGTACTCAACAACAACACTGATATTTTCTATAATGGGTTTTAATTCCGTGATTATGATATTTCAATTGTTTGGACTCATTGGAGCTTTCACCGTCGACGGCTACCGCTCTTTCTATCTTCCAATTGGCATCACTTCGGGAAATTGGGAAATCGGCTTTGTCATGAATCTAATTTGTACTTTATTTCTATTCTCACCACATTTTTTAAAGAAATTCAGTGCCTTGAAAATTTATATTTCTCTAAAACAGCAGCTCTATCGAATTCAATACAGCCACTTCTTACTTAGTGCTGTTTTTCTTTTCTTCTTACTTATCATCGGATCTCGCAGCTCTATGCTCTGCTTAATACTTCTTTTACTATTCAAAATAGCTCAAAACCCATCTATTATGAGACTACTAATAAAGCTCTCACTACTCTCTAGCATAGCCCTTGTATTAATAATATTTTCTACCGATAACGCTTTTTCTTTTCTTCAAGACTACACCCTTATTCAAAGAAGCCAAAAGCTCTTAAAATTAGAAAATATCAATATGTTTATCGATCTTTTAGGGAAAATGAAAGTAGAAAAGATGTCCATGCTGGACTCCTACGCTTTTTTATCCCTTGATGATAACGTAAAATATGATATGAGCTGGTTTATTCGCATGCATAAATGGTGCTTCGCGATCAAATCTTTTATCTTCCATCCTCACGCTTATTTTATTGGACTGGGGCCTGGTTTTTGCGGAAGCGCTCTTGATGGAGGGTTGCTAAGGCTATTAACTGAAAATGGAGTAATTGGAAGCTTCTTCTTTCTCTCTTTTTTCTATAAAGGATGCCGCACAGATCCTGGAATGAGAGTTCTGTTTGTTACCTTTTTACTGTATATGACATTTATTGATATCTATTTAGCTTACAAAGCAATGAGCATATGCTTCTTTTTAATGGGAATGTTCCAGAGCATGCAAAGCCAAAGGGAAGAGGCCGAGGCGTTAGAAGACAAAGAAGAATTAGCTGCTGGCTAGAACCATCAGATGCTGTCCGTATGAGCTTTTATTCAGCTTTTTTCCGAGCTTCATCAACTGCTCACTATCGATGAAGCCTTGATCAAAGGCGACCTCTTCGATACAGGCAACGTATTCACCTTGTCTCTCTTCTAATGTTTGTACGAAATGGCTCGCTTGGATAAGACTCTCATACGTTCCGGTATCAAGCCACGCAAAGCCACGGCCCAAAATTTGGATGTCAACATCTCCACGTGTAACGTATACGTTGTTAACATCTGTAATTTCTAACTCTCCACGAGCAGAAGGTGCAAGAGTTTCAGCTATTTCAACAACACTATTGTCATAAAAATAGAGCCCTGTAATTGCAATATTGCTCTGAGGATTCTTGGGCTTCTCTTCAATACTTACAACTTGATTATTCGGACCCAATGCTGCCACACCATACCTCTGAGGGTCGTGGACCTTATAGCCGAAAAGAGTCGCCCCTCTCTTTTTTTGGCAGGCCGCACTAAGCATCTCTTTGAGCCCATTTCCATAAAAAATATTATCTCCCAAAATAAGTGCCACGGGATCACTGCCGATAAACTCTTTGCCAATAATAAACGCTTCTGCCAACCCCTTTGGCTCTGCTTGCTCCGCATAGCTCAAAGAGACTCCCAATTCAGACCCATCCCCTAAAAGCCTTTGAAATAAAGGTAGATCATGAGGTGTTGAAATAAGCAAAATCTCGCGAATACCAGCTAAGAGAAGCGTAGAGAGCGGATAGTAAATCATCGGTTTATTGTAAATCGGCAGCAGTTGCTTCGATACAGAAAGAGTCATGGGATGAAGACGCGTGCCACTTCCGCCTGCTAAAATAATTCCCTTCATCGCATACCCCTAATTTTTCAAGAAAAAAGGTATTCTTGCAAAAACTCTCTATTTAACGAAAGCTTTTTTTCGAATCTAGGCTCGCACTTGGAATATAGATGACAAGGCCTGGCATAATTCTATTTGGACCGCCCTTAAGAGTTTCTCTATTAAAGCGATAAATCGCAAGCCAGCCGGTATAAGAGCCGTAATGCTCGTATGATATTTTTTGGAGGGTGTCATTTTTTTGAATGACGTAACGAGTAAAAAGCGGCTCAAATCCTTCATTGAAAAGAGTCGCACTGGTTGCTACACGCATCAAAAGCAGACGCAGACCAACATGCCGTGCTTGCAGTGCTGTTACCTGTTTTTTAAGACTCTTTATAGAATCGGTTTTAGCTTCCACAGCTTCGAAAAGTTTCTCTTTTTCATACTCTTGTACCGAAAGAGTATTCACAAGACGTGTAGAATACTGCTCATACGTCTCGTCCTCGCGAAAAGAAAACTTACTTGAATCCTCAGAATAATCACCTCTGTGCGTATAAGCCTCAGCTCCTTTATCAAGATTCGAATTCTCTTTTGGCTGATAGGAGTAGAGAGGATCATTGTAAAAAGGTGTCGTCACCTGAGAACAAGAAGTCAGAATGATTCCAAAAACAATAAAAAGATAACGAGACATCTCAGCCACCTAACACCTTATGCTTCGATTATACAGATCCTAAGGTATACCCCAAACGCCTCTTACAGCCAAGATAATATTTTATCATAATAGAAAGAGAAAGAAGAAAAAAATAATTCCGATATACCATCATGATAACCCCCAGCGATCACAATAGGCATCAGCTTCTGTTTTCATTGCTCCCCAATAAGCACCCCCCCTCGAATACCGTGGTCCATGCCAAAGATTGCGTAAGGACTTCCGTTAATAAGGACTACCTATGTCAGTTGATCATACAAGAACACGGTAGTGGTCGCACCTCTCTTTAGCCCACTAAACAGAACTAAATTAAGAGTCCAACTCACGTTATTACTAGAGGTCAAGCCTCACCAATCAAAAAAAGAGCGTCTTTTTTGCTATTCATAAAGAATGCAGCAAATAAGCTACCTGCCCTTTCTCGATGCCTCCACTTTTCTTACAGCTTCGCTAAAGACCTCACTAGTTATACGACTGAATCCCAACTTCTTAGGCTCTTGCTTGCTATAATTTATCTTGTTTTTATTGTTAAATACATAAACAACATAATTTTCTGGAGGTTCTTTGAGATATCCATCATAAAATGAGAGGCCCAATTTAATGTCATTCATATCAAATGGATATTTACGCAAATAAGGACGTATTCCCTCATCTGTATTAATCTCTGCTAAAAGTTCTTGGGCAATTTTCACATATAATTCTCGAGCCTCTTCGACAGAGACGCGTTTTTCCAATCCAAAACTAAGAAAAACCGCTTTTACATCCTCCATCAAAGCACCACCAGAACTCGTAAGAAAAAGACCATGCTTTTTTTGCACCTTTGCAATAAAAACACTCATCACACGCCGAGCCTCTTTTGAATGCGGCATTGCTTCATCCTCACATGAACCGAAAAAAAACAAAGCTAAAAAAGAAAAGAAAACAAATAAACCGTTTCGATAGCGCATCATTAAATCCCCCAACAATCACAATAGGTATTAACTTCTGTTTTCATTGCTCTCCAATAAGCATCCCCACGAATACCGTGATCCATCCCAAAGATTGTATAAGGGCTCCCCTTGATGAGGGCTATATTATTACTAGAGCTCAAGTCTCACCAATCAAAAAAAGAGCGTCTTTTTTGCTATTCATAAAGAGTACAGCAAATAAGCTACCTGCCCTTTCTCGATGCCTCCACTTTTCTTACAGCTTCACTGAAAGTTTCCTTTTCCAGAACACTTAACCTCAACTGTTCAGGATCTTTTTCACGATAACAAACCCTCCCTCTAACATAAGAGACATAAGTCACATAGCCTTTAGGAGCGTCCTTTGGATAACTCTCATAAAATGAAAGATCTAACTCTATATCATTAATATCAAATGGATATTTACGCAAATAAGGACGTATTCCCTCATCTGTATTAATC
>JBDQID010000171.1:0-4574 GCA_040264515.1 Chlamydiales bacterium | reverse complement strand
GTGCTGATTGATTCCGCTACGATTTCTCTGAAATCGAGAATAGAAGTTTTAGAAAAGTTCAGATTCTTTAAAAACAGCGGCACTGCTTCGCAATTACGTTCTCTGATCGCTTTAAAAAAATAAGGAAGAAAGAGTGAGACAGCTCTACGTCCTTTTAAAGAGCTTAGCATGGATTTAAGGCAGCCGTTTTGCGGGGTGTCCATAGCTAATTCGATAAGGTTTTTTCCTGTTGGTGATTTTGCTTTGAATATCTTTGATACGATAGCGTGTGTGTCAAATCTAAGTGCTCCATACACACTGCTTAATGCTGAGAGATAAGAGGGAATTCCTCTATCAACAGCAATAAAGGCAAGCTCACAGGCAAGATCTTTTTTAAGGCAACGTTGAAAAATAAAATAAGGAAGTAACTCAGGTAACCCTTCATCTAAAAAGTAGTGAAAAGCACTCTTTCCATTACAATCTCTTTTGTAAAAGCCGGCTTCTAATCCAGAGGGAACCTTGCTGCAAAAGAGATTAAGAACACAAGCTCCATCCAGATCAGCAAGGAAAACTTCCTCTGCATATCGACTCCAACTATCTTGTTTCAAGATATTTAAAGCGATCCTCTCTCTATCACTCAACTTTTCAAGTGCTCGCTTGATCGATGAGATACAATTACTTACATAGTAGTGATAAAAAGTCTTCCCATCCAGATCTTGAGAAGAAAAAAGAGCTGCGACAGATCGTCTCAGATGACGTCTCTCTCTTGAAGTTGGCGATGGATAATTTCTCTCAAACAATCCAATGAGTGCCTCGAGTAACTTATGGTGACCTTTTTGGGCGGTCTTTAGTAGTAAGTTACGGTCTTTAACAAGAGCTAGAATAGCGAGTTCTTTAGTTGGAAAAGAGCTCATAAACAAACGAAATAATTCGATGTCACCGTTATAAATCACTTCGAAGAGTGGAGGCGATTCTAGGCGATCTTGGATGTAAGAGCTTCTTTGTCGTTTAGTCTGCCTTGCAGATGAAGGCTCTGCTGACTTAGAGGAGGTCGTAAGGAGCTGTTTTAACTCTTCGAAAGAAGAAGTGTGTGCAAGTATTGCTTTTATCCCTTTGATATTCCTACTCCGCATTAAACTAAAAAGCAAAGGAGTACCAAGGACGGAGTACGCAATCAACACAGCTTTTACCGCAGGGTCTCTTGCCGGAGTTGTTTTACAATCATCTTTAAAGGGAAGGGACGCTTCAAACAACACTTTCGCTGTAAAGTCTGTTGGGCGGAAGTGACGGCTTCGGCAAAGGGGAACGGTTTGTTTGAGAATGCAACTTGCCTTAACATCGCTTTGACGAATCTCATCGAAAATAGAGATGTCTCGACAACTTAGACGCTCTTGAATTTTCGAAACAAAAGAATAACTAAGAACAGAATGCGTCATGGCAACCTCAATTTTTAAGTAAGAAATTCCAGTAATAATTCGGAACATTTTTCGATACTATTCTGATGGATAACTTCGTAACCATGCGTATTTTCTGTAGGAATACAGATCAGTGCGTTACGGCCGATTTGCCCATACATCTTTGCAATAGAAGAGTCGGATCCGTAGCGACCAAATGTTGCAGCTTTTGGTGAATAACCAAGCCCTCTTGCTTGCTTAAAGAGCTTGTCACTAAGCTTTTTATCGTATACAACCCGAGAATCCTTATACACGATGATTGGCTCATCATTAAGCTCTGTTTGATACTCCGTTGCAACAGGACCCACATCGATAGCAACAGAGATGTCACCAGGGAGTGTGCGTGCTGCGTAACAAGCTCCCAGTGCTCCAATTTCTTCAGCTGTAGTCGCTACAAAATAGACATCACCTTTTGGTCTGATACCACGTTCCTTCATTTTCATAAGGGTAAGAAGGGAAGTTGCAATAGCGGCGCGATTGTCCATAAAGTAGCCACTCCAACAATCTTCTACTGTTTGGATTTGACGACGTGATTGAGAGATGACAACGCGTGTGCCAGCTCGAACACCGATATTTTCTAGTTCTTCCGAACTCTTACGAGTGATCACATGTACATCTTCCCAAGCAGGGGTCTCGCCCTTACCCATATACTGCTTTGGAAGCTGCTTGTTCATGCTGGTACTCTCAGCTGTAACGTGCATGGAGCCAAACGAGAGGATACCTGGAATGGTTTTTGTATCACCCATAACATCCACAACACCTTGACCCATATTTGCAGGAAGGATGCCGCCGAGCGGCTCCAAGCGTAGAGTTCCATTCTCATCCACCCTTTTAACAATAAGAGAGAGCTCGTCCATATGGGTCACTACATGAACAGGCTCGGCGTTTGAATCTACACCATTGAGCTTTCCAATGAGATTATCAGACGCATCAACCCAAAACTCATCAACGTAAAACTTTATCTGTTTTTCACAAACTTTTGCTACTTCATCTTCTTGTCCCACAGGACCACGTGCTAAAATAAGCTTTTGAAGCAAGTCCCGCACTTTATCATTATCTACCACTAAAAAACACTCTCAAGCTATACATTAAAAACGCCAGATCCTACATCCTAAGCTGTTAAAATGCAAAAGTTGCTTTAAGTTAAAAAAGAAAAAGAGAGAGGGAGGGGGAGCCGCTACCGCGATAGCAAATTATTACGGTTTTTAAATTCCTCTTAAATAGAATCTAAAATTCTTCAAATAAATTCAGGAAGTGGTTTTGAACGAATTCTAGATTCTAGACTTTAACTTAAATTAACGTGAGCTCGACTCTTAATTCCGCTCTGTCTACTGGTTTATAGAAATAGTTTTTAGACCACGGCAGTGGTCGTTTCTCTCTTTAGCCCAGCACTTTAGTGCTGGGACGGGATAATAAGAACAGTGTGCCGCGATAGCGGCACCTCTCTTCTTTTTTAACTTTGAGATCCTGAGAGATGCCACTACCGTGGCATAGATTTTTTTCCACCTTTCCCAGCACTAAAGTGCTGGGCTAAAGAGAGAAACGACCACTACCGTGGTCTAGAAAGGATTATCATAAGCCATTAACCAGGATCGAATTAAGAGTCGAACGACGTTAATAGTAGTTCGACCTGCACATAGCACTAAATATCAGAATTCTATGTTAGGTTGATGCAAATGCGGAGCGTCCGCGCTACAACTATTGAATGCTGCATAAGGATAAAGTAATAAACGAAGCGTTGAATAAGGATAAGCGGTTCAAAAAAAGAGCCTTGGATTTCAATTTTTAACAAATAAATCCGGTTTTATTCATAATCACTATCTGTGTCTGTGTCATCTTGTGGTAATCGCTGATATCGATCTTGCCAACTACCCGGCCGATATGTTTTCCTTTCTCCATCCCTTTTTCTTCTATGTATTACATCATCTTCGCTAAGCTTTAGAATCATCGTCACTATCAATCTTACTATCAGCATCGCACATTTCAATGGGAGCGCTTCCAGGACCAATTGCTCGTACACCGTCTTCATCAGAATCCCTATTTAAAGGGGCACCTCCATGTGCAAGCCGTATAAGTTCGCATACAGGATCATCTAAAAGTTTTAATCTTAGAGGTTCTTTTGTTTGGTTTTTTAACCACGACTGAGCAAATTTATTCATTTCATTAATTCGAGAATTCACTTCTACAAGAGCTTTTATTTGAGGGAAATCATACTCTGTCTCACCCTCTCCTTTAAGGATACTTCCTATATCCCTATACAACTCTAGATTATGATCAAAATTACTTTCTCTCATTTTATCCCATTCACTTCTAGGTCTCATCTTCCAACTGCCATCTTCTCTTTCTTCAAAGAATTCTTCTGGGGGCAGAAGTTCTTGACTATCTTTAAGCATCGTTAAAAGTTTCTTTCCGTCTTCACTCTGAAGAGCATTTCTTCCCAATAATCTAAGATCTTCCGATTCTTGCCATTTACTAATGAAATCTTGCAAATCTTGTGCTGTATTCTCTTTACCTTCTTTAAATATTTTGCGTTTCTCTTTTTTTCTATCAGAAACTTTTAACATACTTAAACGCGTATCTTTATTGTCTTTTATCGCTTGGAAACGCTCGTAAAGATCATCACATTCGGATTTTAACCTTTCATAAGGATCTCCATTAGCAAATGTATCATTCCATATTTTATAGTTCTCAGGCGCTTCAGGTCCAGGACGTTGAGGAAAAAGATTGCCTATTCCAAATTCTGAAATTTTAATAGCTTGTGTTTCAAGTTTTCCAAGTTCTCCCGATCCCTTTATACACCTTTTTCCTAAAAGAATACCCTCTATATTACGATCTTTTTTTGTTATAATCGTAGTAACACTATTATGCTTCATAAAGACCACTAAAGCTTGCGCAAGTCGCTTGTTAATTTCATTTTTCAGTGAGTCACATCCAGAAAGTAAGGTTTTTTCGATATTGACAGCTCTCCCGTTAATATTTCCAATATTCACCATTATCTTGCCGTTCTCTTCAAAACTCTTTAAATCGTCTAATTTCGCCCCCTCAGGGATGTTGATCGTATTTAAAGAAGGCTTCTCTGTAGTAAATGGCATAGTAATTAAACCTCGAAATATAAGTTACAGCTTTAATTGTTATATATAC
>JBDQID010000170.1:0-4575 GCA_040264515.1 Chlamydiales bacterium | reverse complement strand
GTTGTAGAATTTGGGGGAATTCAAGAGTATCGTCCCTTTTATCTTCCGAATTTTGGCAAGCTTCCTGAGCCATCGAAGTCGTTTCCTTCGGGGCATTCGAGTGCAGGATTTGCTTTGATAGCGGTCTGCTTTGCGTCTTGGAGGCACAACAAAACCAAATTTATGTGGGCATCTGCTATATTTACAGCTATTTTAGGTGGGCTACTCTCTTTTGCACGGGTTGCTCAAGGCGGGCATTTTTTTTCGGACGTTCTTCTTTCTTTACTTATTATGTGGCTCACAGCGCTCTGTTTAGACAGGTGGATTTATGATAGAAAGTAAAAAAGCGTTAACACGTAGGCAGCGAGAGATCGTTGATTTTTTGCGTCAATTTATTGGTGAGCATAATTATTCTCCGAGTTACCGAGAGATGATGGCTCATTTCGAAATTTCTTCAACGGCATCCATTCACAAACACTTAGTGGCTCTAGAAAAAAAGGGATATCTTTCGATGGAGAAGAAGGCTTCTCGCTCGATTGTATTAAAAGATGAGTCTCATCCAACAACATCGAGTGAGTTTTCTTTGCCCTTTATGGGATATGTATCAGAGGGATTACCGATTGAAACATTTGCGCAATTTAAGACGCTCAGTGTGCCAATGAGTCTTGTAGCTTCCCCGGAGCAGAGTTATGTTTTACAGGTTAAGGGAGACTCTTTGACAGAAGAGCTGCTAGGTGATGGCGATTTACTTATTGTCGAGCCATCAAGTCATGCAACAGCAGGCGATACAATCATTGCAGTTATTAATGGGCAAGAGACCGTGATCAAGAAGTATGCACCAGAGGGCAACTATATCAACCTTATAAGCCGAAATAGCCATCACACCCCTATTGTAGTACGAGAAGAGAGCTTGACTATTCAAGGGGTTCTTACCGGCTTACTTCGAGACTATCTTTAACACCTTCCAAAAATTCAATCTTATCCAAAAGTCGTTAATCCAATATTCCTTATTCTTTATGCAATGTATTTTCGTTACAAAAAAAACAAAGTAGCAATGCTACTTTGTGCTTTTCCTTAAGCGATCGCTTTATAAACAAAGCAAAGAGCTCCGCTCTTTGCTGCGGGCGCGGAGCGCCCCATTCGCATCAACCTAACATAGAATTCTGATATTTAGTGGCATACACTGGGAGTGCTAACATTAACGTCAGTTCGACTCTTAATTCCGCCCTGTCTATTGGTTTATAGAAATAGTTTTTAGACCACGGTAGTGTTACCTATGTCAGTTGATTATACAAGACCACGGTAGTGGTCGCTTCTCTCTTTAGCCCAGCACTTTAGTGCTGGGAAAGGTAGAAAAAATCTATGCCACGGTAGTGGCATCTCTCAGGATCTCAAAGTTAAAAAAGAAGAGAGGTGCCGCTGCCGCGGCACACTGTTCTTATTATCCCGTCCCAGCACTAAAGTGCTGGGCTAAAGAGAGAAGCGACAAAAAAACTATTTCTATAAATCAGTAGACAGGGCGGAATTAAGAGTCGAACGGCGTTAATAGTAGTACGACCTGCACATAGCACTAAATATCAGAAATCTATGTTAGGTTGATGCGAATGCGGAGCGCCCGCGCTACAAGCGGTAAGCTTTGTAGTAGGTTGAAGGGTGGAGCTTAACCGATAATCAATTTAATTTGATCGGCCTGCATAGTAACGGTTTCTCTTGTATGCTCTATTCTTGCTGTGTTATAAAACTGTCTAATTTTTAAAGTTTTGTGATGGAAATGCTTCTCTCCCTTCTTCCCCCTGTTGTCGCTATTATTTTGGCTCTGCTGAGTAGAAAAGTGCTGCTTTCGCTTTTGGTAGGTATTTGGCTTGGGGCCGTAATTCTTAACGATGGTAATTTCTTTTTGGGGAGTGTTACAGCAGTACAAGACTACCTGCTGCCGTCGCTTATTCAGCCGTCCCACATTGTGATCTGTGCATATATTGGTACTTTTGGTGGTTTATTGTATTTGTTTCGTATGACAGGTGGTGCGGAAGCTTTGGGGAATTTCTTGGTGAAGCGCATTGGAGAGTCGCATCGTTTAGGACAGCTCTCAGCGCTGCTTTTTGGCTTGCTGATTTTTTTTGATGACTATTTTAGCTGTTTGGTTGTGAACGTGACTATGCGCCCTGTAGCAGAGAGGCTTCGTATTGCAAAGGAGAAGCTTGCTATGATTACGGATGCAACGGCAGCTCCCATATGCTTGTTAGTGCCTTTTTCTACATGGGTGATTTTTTTGCTTAGCCTGCTTTCTCAGGAGTTTGATAACTACGCGATCGCGTTGTCACCGTTTGCAGTTTTCTTAAAAACGATACAGGTGAATTTTTATCCCATTATGGCAATCGTTGGTACTTTTTTGGTGATTATGTGGAAAGTCTCTTTTGGGCCGCTTAGAAAATTTGAAAAGGCGTGCTTAGAAGAAAAAGCTCAAGCTGAATATAGTGAAAGCGGTGTACCTACGGTAAGGTTGAAACATTTGGTTGTTCCACTGGCTGTTGTTCTTGGCTGTTTTGCTCTGTTTTCGTTTATCTTTAGCCAGTATCAAGTAGTGGCTTCATTTTTGCCGTTTGCTCAAGATTATTCAGGTGGGTGGGCAATTTGGCTTTCAGTTTCGATATCGGTGTGTGTCGCTTTGCTTTTGGCAGTTCGAGACTCTCTTTTCACATTAAAGGCTGGACTACTTCATTTTTTGCATGGTTTATTAAAGATGCGAGGCACTTTTTTTATTCTTGTGACAGCGTGGTCGATGGCCTCGCTATGTAAGGAGTTGAAGAGTGCTCTTTATCTCTCATCTTTTCTCTTCGATTATATTTCAGCATCTTTAATGCCATCGTTTATCTTTTTGTTAGCGGCAGTGACATCGTTTTCTACAGGCACATCGTATGGAACATTTGCTCTGTTGTTACCGCTGGCAATTCCAATGGGACTAGAGATGGAAGCGCCTTTGGAGTATTTTATTGCAGCGATCTTAAGCGGTGCTGTTTTTGGAGATCACAGCTCACCTCTTTCTGATACTACAATTTTAGCATCTTCTGGTGCTGGCTGTGAGCATATTGATCATGTGATAACTCAGATGCCGTATGTTACCGTTTACGCCTTTGCAGCTTCTTTGGGTTTTTTGACTCTTGGAACATACAATAGTCCGTTGTGGGCTCTGTTCGCTTCTTTGGCTTCTTTAGCTACGCTGTTGTTGTTGATCAAGTTGCTTAGCCGTGAGTGGAGTGTAAAAAACCTACGGTTTATCCGGTGATCAGATCCTAAAGCTCAATTTGGATGATGATAAGACTTAAGAAAGCGCATCAAATCTTGCAGTTCAAAATCACTCCTTAATTTAATTAAAGAACTTATTTTAGTGCTTGTACGCCGTTAAGAGTTAGCGGCGTTTTTTGTAGATGAGGCGCTTGAGGAAGCTGCTGAAGGTATCGAAGGAGGAGCGGTGGAGCGATTCGTTGTAGAGGCGGGAGCTGTCTGTTGTGGTCGGCTCGTATGAGCGAATAGGTGTACGAGCTGCTTGGCGATCTTCGTGCTGTTGTAAGATGGTGGATGCATCTTTTAACGGAGTGTTAACAGGGGTTGGTGGCTCGACGTTCTCTTGTGGTGTACTCACTTTTTTGATGTGGTTGAGCACTTTTTGAACGAGGCTTTTGTTGTGAACTTTTTCTTCAGACACTTTTGTAAGCTGTGTTACAGAGTTGTCTTCAGAGATGGTTTTGGGTGAAGGGGAGGAAATACGGCTATCTAGATCTACTGTTGCAACAGTGGTACTCTGGATAGCGGTACTTCCAATTTTTGTGTTAACTTTTACGTGCACTTCTGGGAGTGCTACGGGAACGATCACCGGAGCGTCATCGATGGGTTGAACGTCGATATTGAAGGTGGTCTCTTCTGTTTTATTACCAGCATTATCGACAACGATGAAGCTGAAGAGATCAGAGGTGGTATCGCTACCGTCGTGTTGATAGGAGATCATTCCGTTATCGACATCTTCTTGGGTGAATCCTTTGGAGGTATCTACTGTACTGTTTCCGACTTTAAGCAGTCCGTTTGAAGGCGCTTTTGTGATTTTGTAGCTCAAGTCTTGTGCTTCGGTGTCGGCGTCGATAACGTGTAGGTTGACGTTATGGAACGCGGTGCTTTCGCCTTCATCAACGAGTAGTGGATCGTGGTGATCAGGGATGGGGGCGTCGTCGATGGGGTGGATGTTGATATGGTAGAGTCGCTCTGCTGCTTTATGCTCACCGTCGTCGACAACGAAGGTGAAGTCATCTGTCGTGGTTTCGCTGCCGTCGTGTGTGTAGGAGATGAGATCGTCTTTGACGTCGGCTTGTGTAAAGGTTGTGGAGAGGTCGAGTTTTGTTGTGCCCATGTAGAGGTCACCGTGATCAGGAAGATCTAGTAGAGTGTAGGTGAGATCTTTATCATCTGTGTCGTTATCGATGACGTTGAGTCGGTGCTCACCAAGAGCTGCATCGCCGCCTTCGAAGAGTGTAAGTGGATTTTGGTGGTTGTTTGCAGGGGCGCTGTTCACAGGTGTTATTGAGATGTCGATTGTTGCGCTATCAC
>JBDQID010000169.1:0-4586 GCA_040264515.1 Chlamydiales bacterium | reverse complement strand
TTTCCTCTTTCTCCCCTGTTCTTTCAGGACTCCTCTGATCCTCCTGTTCTTTCACTATTTCCTCTTTTCCCCATGTTTTTTCGCGAACCCTCTTTTCCTCCCCCTGTGCTTTCCCGCTCTCTTCATCGCCCCTTGAGTAAAGAGAATGAGCAAAACCGCAATGGGCGCAACCCACTTAGTGATAAAATACCAAGGGTGAAAGAGCCAAGGCGAGCCTGTTCCTTTATTGAACTCTTGTCTTACAAGATCCTTATCTAAGCGCCAGCCAACAAATAAGGCTATGAGAAGGCCCCCGATCGAAAGTAGTAAATCTGGAGTATCCCCAAGGGTTTGAAAAAAATCTTTTCCATACATCGCTTCCCATTTAGGAAAGAGGACACCAGCTCCAGCCAAAGCGCTTGGAAGGCCGAAAAGAAAAGCTGCGATACCTACGACGATAGCAGATTTTCTTCGGGACCAATCGAGTAGCTCTATGAAGTTTGCTACAAGCACTTCGATTAAAGAGATAGAAGATGTAAGAGCCGTAAAAACTAAAACAACAAAGAACGTCGTTGAAAGAATCGCACCACCTTTTAGCTTGCTAAAGAGAACTGGCATCACTTTAAAGACAAGGCCTGCGCCCTCTGTCGGCTCAAAATTAAATGTGAAAATAATAGGAAATATCATAAGGCTTGCCATAACAGAGACAAAAACATTAACAACGGCAATGATCGCAGCTGTTCTAGGAATGTCCTCTTCTGGGCGCATGTAGCTTCCGTAGGTTAGAACAATCCCAAGACCAAGGCTCATTGTAAAGAACGCCATGCCCAAAGCTTTAAGAACACTATTGGCTCCAAACTTTGTAAGATCAGGATAGAGAACAAATTGAAAAGCTTCCCAGAAACCGCTTAATGTGGTGCTATAAACAAGGAGGCCTGCAAGAATAACAAGCAGAGCTGGCATCAGAATACGACTCCAGTGCTCAATACCTTTGCGTATGCCTCCGTATACAATACCAACTGTTAGAAGCATGAATATACCGTGCCAAAACACGTTGATATCACCTGAGACATAAAGCAGATCAAAAACATTGCGTATTTCTTCAGGCGAGCGCCCTTCTGTAAATTGACAAAGACTCATTAAAGTATAATTAAGTCCCCAGCCAGCAATCACGCTATAAAACGATAAGATAACAAAATTCGAAAAGACGCAAAACCAGCCGGCACTACGCCAGTTTGGGGAGTTATTGGAAAGATCAGAAAGGGCTCCAACAGGGCTTTTTTGAGCGTATCTACCGACAATCAGTTCAGCAATAAAAATAGGGAGGCAAAGAAAAAAAGTAAAAAAGATATAGCATAGGACAAAAAGACCTCCGCCATTTTCACCTGTATAATACGGAAAGCGCCATAGGCTACCTAAGCCAACAGCAGAGCCTGCAGCTGCGAGTATAAAGCCCAAATTAGAGCTCCAATGTTCTCGTTTTTTCATTTTCTTAACCCCAATTAAATTGTCTGGTAATATAAAAGTAGACATTTTATATAAAAAATAAAATTTTTGGAATAAAAAAGTTAATTCTCACTCAGAATCTTCCTTGATCTTGAACTCGTTATTTTGATAAAAATGAACTCTCCAATGATCAATGAGGTCCCAAATGAAGCTTTTTACGCTTTTTTTCCTACTTTTTATCCACCCTCTCTCAACTGCCCACGCTGCAAATTTACTAGAGTCGTTAAATACACGTACAATAAAACCTCAAAGACCAAACTGGAAGTCTCGAATTCTCAAGAGACACCCTAACACAGCCACCGAAACCCTTCTTCTCTTAGAGCCTGATTCCAATAACGAGCTTACACCCGTTCGCCAGCTCTGGTTTTATTCAAACGGCTCTTTAAGAAGCGAAAGCGATTTAGCTATAATTGACTCAAAGCTCGTAGCGAACGGTCTAACTATTGTCTATCACCCAAATGGAAATTATGAAAGAGTTGCTCTTTTTTCTAACGGGCTGCCTGAAGGTGAAGTTCTAAGTTATCATCCGAATGGAGAGACCGCATCCTCTATCACCTATGAAAATGGACAAATCCACGGTAAAGTTTCCCTCTATCATCCAAATGGCGCGCTCTTAGAGGAGGGACATTATGTTCATGGCAAGCGAGAAGGGTTATGGACAAGCTACTACTCCACTACCACCCGCTCTTCTCTGATTACATACTTAAATGGTCTTCCAAACGGAACAGCGTTTAACTGGAATGAGCAAGGGATTCTGACTAAGCGCCGTCACTTTATTCAAGGTATTTTGCATAACGAGGGGAACAAGCCTGCCCTTGTCACCTACCTCGATAAGCAAAAAATCGAAGAAGAACAGGAGTTTATTCTCGGAGTCCCACACGGCACCCACAAGCGGTACGGCACGGATAATCTAATTCGCTATAGCACGCAATACTACTATGGAAAAAAAGATGGGTCTGAGGAGTACCTTTTTTCCGATGGCACACTGCAAGGAGAGGCGTTTTATGATAAGGGGCGCCCTGTAGCAAAGCATTTCATTAAATTCCCCAACGGAAAACTCGCCTATATCGCAAGCTACGATAACGTAGGCGTTCTCCTTCAACCAATCCAAGAATTTTACGATAACGGAAACAAAAAAGCCGAATACAGTACTCTTTGGGGCGTCTTAGAAGGAAGCTACCGTAGTTTCTATCCCGACGGCAGCCTCAAAGCTGAGTACAACTATCACGATGGGGAGTGGGATTCTGAACAAAAAGAGTACTACCCATCCGGTATTCTCAAACGACATTTTTCCTTTATCAATGGAGTCCCGAATGGAGAGCATAAAGAGTGGTTTATTGAAGGAAGTATCGCCCTTTCAACAAAATTTGCACAAGGCTTGCGTGAGGGCACAACGACACTTTGGTATGCCAACGGACAAAAGAAGCAAGAGCACCAAGAGCTCAATGGAAAAAAAGAAGGCCTCTTTCAGCTATGGGGCTCTGATGGTACCCAACTACTACAAAGCAGATTCAAAAAAGATCTTCTCGAGGGCGCTTTCTCATCTTGGTATCCTGACGGACAGCTAAAAAAACAGGCGTTCTATATCGAAGGCGTTCCCTCTGGAAAATTAAAAGAGTGGTACTCAGATGGTACCCTTAACAAATCTGAAGAGTTCGAAAATGGAGTTCCTATCGGAGAGCACCTTAGCTACTACCCCTCCTCTCAACTAATGAGAATTCAACACTACCGTAGCGGAAAGCTTCACGGTAAGCAGCAAACATTTCATGCGAACGGAACAACCGCCACAGTAGCGCATTACGATAGCGGAGAGCTTCACGGGGAAAAGAAAAGTTACACCAACAATGGAATAGCTATCTTACAAGCACAATACTCCCATGGCAACCTTGAAGGACCGTATATGAAAATCGATACAGAAGAGGGACGCTCTGTTGCCAACTACCACAATAATCTTCTTGAAGGTGAGTTTTTTCTTTTTAAGAACCAAACAAAAATCATTGAGGCGAACTACAGAAAAAATGAGCTCAATGGAAAACTTATCGAATACAACGCTTCGAACGGCAGGAAAGAGGCGTCCGTTTTTTATAAAGACGGCCTTAAGCACGGTACGACATCGCTTTTCACACCCGAAGAGACCCTTTGGATAAGCATCGAATACAATAATGGAAAAAAAGATGGCCAAGCGTATCAATATTTTCCTAATGGCACCGTTGCAAAGCTCTCTCACTTTTCAGAAGACAGTAAAGATGGAGAGGAGTGGGTTTATTTCGAAAATGGAGAGCCCAAAAGCTTTAATTTTTACAACAACGGAAAACTCGATGGGCTCAGCTGGCAAAAAAATGGCGAAGGCGTCACGCTTTTCGAAGCGGAATACAAAGACGGCATGCGTCACGGTAGGTTTAATAAATACTACGATGACGGGAGCCCTCGTATCTCTCAGACATTTCGCAATGACAAACTTCATGGGAAAAAAGTAAGTTACGATACAGACGGAGACATTGCTGAATCTTTCTATGAGATGGGTGAACTACAAAATGAGAGCCAAGGATTATGATGCAGTGCTGGAGCTGTAATAAAGAGCTTGAAGAGATCCCACTGAAAGTTCCCTTTCGTGCCACTTGCGATCACTGTGCCTCCTGGCTACACGTTTGCAAAAACTGCAGCAACTACCGAGTAGGTGCTGCCAATGAGTGTACGATTCCCGATGTTGAGCGTGTCACGGACAAAGAAAAATACAACTACTGCGATGAATTCCAACTCTTAAAAGAAAGAAATATTGAAATTAGCGATATCAACGCAGCAGCCCGTAAGCTCTTTGGTGATACCGATAAGCACAGCGAGCATGAGAAGAGGCAAGAGGGAGGAACAAACCCGTTTGATAAACTCTTTAACGACTAACCTTTATTCTTAAGGCTGAAAAAAAATCTAACATGAGGCCTATTTTAAAGTGAGCTCGACTCTTAATTTATTTTTCTTTACTGATTTATAGAAATAGTTTTTAGACCACGGCAGTGGTCGTTTCTCTCTTTAGCCCAGCACTTTAGTGCTGGGACGGGATAATAAGAACAGTGTGCCGCGATAGCGGCACCTCTCTTCTTTTT
>JBDQID010000168.1:0-4598 GCA_040264515.1 Chlamydiales bacterium | reverse complement strand
TTTCTACGAAACCGAATCCTTTAGAACGACGTGTTTCACGATCAACGATGACTTGTGCTGAAAGAACAGAACCGAAAGGTTCAAAAATACCTTGTAACTCACTGTCGGTGATATCATGTGATAAGTTTCCGACGTATAATTTTTGTGCCATGATTGGCCTCCTATAAAAAAAAATAAATACAACACAAATCAATCTAAACGAAACATTAGTGCGTAGAAAAAAAGGGATTCATTTTAGTCCTGAAATGAAAAGACAAAAATAAGTTATGTCCCACTGCCTACGCATTTTGCAGAAACGCGTTATTTTTTTAAACAGATAATACACTTAATTTTTACTACTAGGTCTTAAAGCTTCGTCTTTAGCTGAAACTGCTTTGTCATGTGTTTTTCCATCGCTGCGGTAGCTGATATGTATTCAGCTAACGTAGAATTGAACTCTAAGCCTAAGTTGAAATTGTTATACCCAGTCGTTGAGTATCGTATATCCAACGGGGATAAGTACTAAAATTAGTATTGTTGCAATGCCAATGCCAAATACAATGGAGGTTACCATGGGGATCAGGAATTGAGCTTGAAAGGAGGTCTCGAATAGAACCGGAGACATACTAACCATTGTTGTTAGGGAAGTAAGAAGAATAGGACGGAATCGACGTCTTGTAGCTTCGATAACAGCGCTTTCAAGAGAAGACCCCCCCCTAATGGTAGTATTGATTTTATCGATAAGTACAAGAGAGTCATTTACAGCGATTCCAGTGAGCCCCACAATGCCAAATGTAGACATCAAGCTAAAGGGAATATCCATTATAATATGACCTATTAAGGCTCCGACAAAGCTAAAAGGAATGGCAACCATAATGATCAAAGGCTGGAGGTATGAACCAAAGATTGTAGCAAGTATTAAGTATATTGCCATTAACGCTGGAATATAGCCACGTATCATACTAGAGGAGGTCTCAGAACCTTCTTTAGCTTCACCGGAATGAGACCAATGAACCTCGGGTTCTGTTTTTTTAAGCTCGTTATTTAAAAACTCATTTTCAATCTGCTTTCTAAGATCTACCGCATTCGCTCCGCTACTTAAATCTATATTCGCATAGAGTTGTAGTGTGCGTTGATTATTGATTCGCTTGATCTCACCAGCTTCTTTTATCATCTGAATGTTAGCTACCTGCCCGACTCTCATCCCATTTTCAAGTTGAAGGTTTTTAAGCTGTAGCAGGGAAGTTCTATCATCTAAGGCGCCACGAAGATATACCTTAACTTCACTATCAGAGCGATAAAAGGTGTCGATTTTAATGCCTGAATAGAGATTTGCAATCCTTGTGATAAGAGACGCCTCGTTAATTGGGTCGTTATTTAAAGAGTCCTTAAGTTTGATTTGCAGTGTGGGTGCTCCACTAACGTTACTTGAGCGAATATCGACAACGCCTTCGACCGAGGCAAGGTAGGAAAGGGTGGCTTTTTCCGCTCTTTGTAGCGCTTTGGAGTTATTCGAGGAGAGGACGATTTCGATAGGTTTACTACCAGGGCCCCCACGAGAGGAGGAAAATTGAAGTGAAGTGACATTGCGAAGAGATGGGAGGTTTCGGCGCCAATGGTCTCGAAATTCAGTTCCAGAAATTTCTCTTCCTTTATCATAGGAGATGAGTTCTACGACTAATTTAGCTTTGTGAGGACCTTCAGAACCGATTTCCAGAAAGTATTCATTGATGGGGTTAATTCCACTTTTTTCTTTAAAACTCTCTCCTGTTTCTAAAAGTGCTCTTACAACTGTGCCTACAGCCTTTTCTGTCATGGAAAGCGGGGTGCCCCTTTCGAATTCGATTTCAACAGTATGGAAGTCGGAATCAATTTCTGGAAAAAATGATGTTTTGATAATTCCTGCGGGTATAAGACCGAATAAGAAAATAAGAAGCGCCAAAAAAGTCAGCGCTGTTGCATAGCGGTGATGAACAAAATATGGAATAGCCCTTAGCGTTAAAAGGTCTGTGGACTTCTCCATTACTCTTTGCATAAAAGGTTTACAAAGGTTGGTAAGGAAAAAAAGAGGCCTTAAACAGAGCTCTACATAGCGCATAAATGGTGTGATTTTATCTCCTGAATGATGCGCAAGGTGTACGGGAAGAATAAAGAGCGCTTCGAATAGCGAGAGGCTTAGAGCGGTGATAACAACGATAGGAAGTACAAAAATGAATTTTCCTATGATACCACTGACGAAGAGAAGGGGAATAAAGGCTATAATGGTGGAAGACATCATTGCTATCACAGGAGAATAGACCTCGTCCAATGCAAGGTGTGCTGCATCCGTTGAATTATGCCCCTTTTGCCTCTTATGAAAAAAACTCTCTCCAATAACAATAGCGTCGTCAACAATAATGCCCATCGTCATTAAGAAGGCAAAAAGGGAAATCATATTGAGCGATTCACCCCCCACATAAAGAAAAGCTAACGCTCCAATTAGCGAAAAAGTAATGCCAATCGTTGTCCAAAGGGCTGTTTGCCACTCAAGAAATAAAGAAAGTACGATAATGACTAAAAAGAGCCCCATGACTCCATTTTTGATGATAAGATTCAGGCGTTCTTTCACAAAAATAGAGATATCGTGTAAAGGGTGCACTTCAATGCCCGCTGGCAGCGAGAGCTGCTCGCTATACTCTCTGACTCGATTGCAAAGATCAATGATATCGTCATTTGTAGAGTTGTTAACACTCAAGATCACAGCGTTTTTATCGTTATACTTTAAAAGTGTTTTCTCTTCTGAAAAACCGTCTTCAATGCCATTTGTTCCGGCAAGATCTTTGAGTAGGATGAACTCTCCATTAGCAAAGCGAATGGGAATATTACCCAGAGCCTCTTTATCGGTTTTTCTAGCAGATCCTTTAATTGTAATGTTTTTATTCGGAGTTCTAATTTTTCCAGCTTGGAGCTCAAGATTATAGCTTTTGATTTGAGATGCGATCTCCTCTATTGAAATTCCCTTTGCTTGCAGTGTCTCTAGAGCGATAGAAATAGAGATTTCTAGCGGCTGTGGGGCGTAGAGCTCGACTTGCGAGGCAATACCCAGATCTTGAATCTCTTTTTTGATTCTATCAGCAGCAGTTCGTAGCTCAGCTTTTGTTGCATGTTTGCCGTAAACAGCCAAGCGGATAGCTTTTTCAAATTGATGTAAAAAGGTAACTTGCGGATCAAGCGCTTTTTCAGGGAAGTCGCGGATCGTGTCAATTTCATCTTTGATCTCCTGCTTGACAACCTTAGGATCATATCCTTTCTCAATTTCGACAAGCAGATTTGCAGACTTCTCAGAAGCGGTGGAGCGTATTTCCTTAACACCATTTACCGCATCGATTTTTGGCAAGATCAGCTGCACAATATTACGATCTACCTGATCTGGTGTGGAGCCTTCTTCCATAACAACGCGAACCTGGACAAGATCACTGGAAAAAGTTGGAAACATTTTACGCTTAATCTTAAAAGCAGCTCCGATACCCATGAGGAGAATGAGTACCATAATAAGATTGATACTAACAGGATTGCGTAGGCCCCATTGGATTAGTCGCATGATTAAAGCTTGGCCTCCACTACAACATCCATACCTTCGAGAGCACCGCGGATCCGATGGGAGACAAGGTTGAGAGCCGTTGTTGAATTGGGCAGAGTGATGATAATACCGTCACCGGATTGGTGTAAAATTTTAAAATCTTCGATAATGTGGAGTTTGTTATTCCCTTTTACTACATAAAGAGCAGGACCCTCTTGCAGGGCGTCGTATGGAATAAGAAACGAACGCTCGATTTCATGAAGGTCGATAAGGACCTCACAGTACATTCCAGGCTTAAGCTCTTCTTTAGCTTCAATAAGCCCTGAAGAGTTACGCGGGTTAAAGCGACCTATTAAAAGAGGAAGAGAACGTGTTGGAACGCTGAGGTCTCCTCCGATTGCTTTAATAAACCCCCCTGAAAATGTCTTTCTAAACTTCTGGTTCACAAGTGTGATAGAGCGAAGAAGAGGACTGTTTCCTCCAGCGTAAAGCCAGGAGAAGTAGTTGTCGGGTATTGTGACCTTGATTTCTGATATATCACTACCTCGGATTATAGCCAAAGGTGTACCTATAGACACCTCTTGGCCTATATCTACTAAAACTTCGCTGACCGTTCCCAAAAAATTAATGGAAATATCGGCTTTCTTTTTTGTGTCTAGTAATTCTTCTTGGTGAATTTTACTTTTTTTGATCAATTGCGTTACTTGTTCTGCTCTTAGCTCACTACTAGAGAGCTCGGATCTTAGACGTAGAACTGTCTCGTCGAGATTTTCCATCTGCTTTTGAGATTCTAAAAGCGTGATCTCAGCTCTTTGAAGCGACGCCTGATTCTTTAAATAGTCGCTCTTAGATAGATTGTTTTTTTTGAAAAGAGCTTTGCTGTTGAAGAAAAGTTCTTGTTCTATTGCTAAATTAGCACGCTGCTTTTCTATCGTTTTTTTATTGAGAGCTAATAATTCTGCGCTGTTTTCAATACGTGAACGAAGGATGTTTTTCTGCTTTTGCAGCTCATGCTCTTCGTTTTCGAGACTCTCTTGCTCGACTTTGAGCTCTTCGAGAG
>JBDQID010000167.1:0-4606 GCA_040264515.1 Chlamydiales bacterium | reverse complement strand
GATTATCATAAGCCATTAACCAGGATCGAATTAAGAGTCGAACGACGTTAATAGTAGTTCGACCTGCACATAGCACTAAATATCAGAATTCTATGTTAGGTTGATACGAATACGGAGCGCCCGCGCTACAACCAGTGAATGTTGCGTAAGGTAAAGTTTTAAATTAAAGGACGTAGAGCTGACTACAAAACAACAAAGGTAAAAGTTTATTTACTTAAAGAACTTATGCAACAGAGCAGTAGTTATGGTAAGAAAACTACGACTGTTGCAACAGATACGTCAAGAGAAGATCGGCATTATGAGCACCCATGTGCTCTGGATCCCAAAAATCTTCATTCACTCCCGCAAAGCTCTCCGGAGAAGATAGGTCATGAAACTGCAACTTATCAGGGCCCAAATAACCGTAACGCGCTTCAAGAAGAAGATGAAGATCGTAGAGCCTTTTAGAAAACGTCGTAGAGCCTAATAAAAAGTTCTTTAGATTCGGATGAATTGCCGTTAAAAAGCAAGTCACCTGGATATTATTTTGTAAGCATGTATCAATAAGACGACAAAAATATTCAACACGCTTTGGAAGCAGTGCGGAAAAGTTTTTCATCTTCTCTTTTTCTCGAATGCGGTACACTCTTGGATTCTGATTTGCAAACGGCTCCCTCGAATTAAACAGTTCTGCATTTTCATAACCAGCAGCCCAAATCATCTCCCCTGTTTGAGCGTCATACTCAAATCTGCCATCGTCATCATCGTCCTTTTTTCCCAACGCTTGCGTTCTCAATCGCAAAGCCATACTCTTAAACTGCTTATGCTTTTCAGGGGCAATACTCTCCAGCCTTTTTTCCATCGGGTTTTCTTCTCTATAAAAAGCCCCTAAAAGAGAGTCATCATTTTTATCGAGATAAGGCATCAAAAAAGGGCTTCTCAATAAAAATCCTGTAGGAGAGAACTGATTATTAAAAGCGTCGATATCTACCCCAAACACAAGGTGCCGCAAAGCTGTAGTGTTATTTTCTAAGACAAAGGCAAAAATAGAATAACAATCTTCAATCTGAGCATTATTTACAGAAAAATTATACGCCTTGTAACCAAAACGCTTCGCAAGGGATGTGCTCAGAGAAAAAACACGGCTCGATCCCAAAAAAAGCATATCAAAATCTTTCGAACCGTTCAAAAAGTTCAAACATTTCCGATCACGAAGACTCGTATTCTCTTTTTGCCACCATCGATTTTCCAACGGTGCCGGTTTATTTTGCACCTCTTCAACAAGTTCTATAATGTCTGTAATTGTATTAAAGCGATCAATGTTGAGCTGTAAATTTGAAGGCACTTTTATAGAGAACTCTTCTTCTAGAGCAAGAACAAGAGCAACAAAATCTAACGAATCAATAACGCCAGATGTAATCAGTCCAAGCTCTCTTGTGAGCACATCCTCCCTCTGGACTACCTTCGCTAAAGCTCTACGTACACCAGCTTCGACACCTTCAGCTTCTTGTATCTTTAACGCTGGATTTCGAATTCTCTTTTGATACAGCTTTAAGTTTGCAGCTCGAGCCATCTTTCCAGAAGATGACTTCTCTAAAGTCTTATGCGGTACCAAGCAAACATCATGTGCTTTTATTTCCGTATTCTTCGCAATAACATTATGAACAGCAAGGCAAATCCCTTTTCTTGCCTCTTCATTCTCTTCTGCTGTTTCAGCAACAATAACCAACAGCTCTGTCCCCGTAGCAGTATCGGGAATACCAAGTGCCACAGCTCTTCCTGGAATCACACCCTCTGTCGTACTGAGCAAAGCTTCGATGTCCTGAGGATAGACATTCTTCCCTGCAATGATAAGAAGATCTTTTTTCCTTCCCGTAACAAAAAGCTCTCCTTCAATCATAAAACCAAGATCACCACTCTTATAGCAACCATCCTCAAACGCTTCAGCTGTTGCCTCTATATTGTTATGGTACCCCTTCATTAAACAAGGGGATCTTACCCAAATTTCCCCAATTTCTCGATCTGCAACGACCTCCCCTGCTGCATTTCTAATTGAAATCTCTGTATCAGCAAGTGCCTGCCCTGAGCTCACCAAAACATTAGCTCCTGGTAAACCGTATGGAGCGCGCCACGCCCTATTTTCTCGGCTAAGCCTATTGCTATCAATCACTTCTTGGCATAGAGGAGACGGACCTCCAGCTGACGTCACAGCAAAAGTGTTTTCCGCCATCGCATACGAAGAACCAAGCGCGTTATCTGCAAGCCCACATGTGGAAAAAGCGTCAATGAAGAGCTGATGACTGCTCTGCATAATTGGCTCTGAACAATTCACAAAAAGACGCATCGAAGATAAATCCAGATACTTTTTTTCGCTCTCGGAAACTGATCGCGCTAAATGATTATAAGCGAAGTTTGGCTGCCAACAAAGGCTTGCTTGATTCTGTGTAATTGCTTCTAAAAGAGTTGCAGGTCGCTTTACCCAATCGAACGCAGAGAGTGCTACTAGTGGAATACCAGCAAGCAGTGGCAGCCAAAAACTCGAAATAAGTCCCATGTCGTGATAGAGAGGAAGCCAACTTACAACGACATCTTCTTTTGTTAAGCCAATCGCCGTTGCATACTGCTCAATTTGCCATAAAAGCATTTCGTGGCTGATGGCAACGCCCTTTTTGATTCCCGTTGTCCCGGATGAGTACTGGAGAAAAGCCATCGAATTTGGTAAGACAGCTGTCTCGATGGAATCATCACAGGCGCCTTTAAAGTTTACTGAGTCCGCAGTTGCAATCGCTGCAGAAGTAAGAGCCTTAAGCTCTGCTGCGATCTCTTCGTAACAGACAATCAACCTTGCCTCTGACTGCTCAATCAGCTGCTGAACATCCTTAAAATAGCGCTCTTTAGAAAATTTTTCCGAAGGAAAAGAAAACATTGCAGGAATAAAACCACCAAGAACAGCTCCGACATAAGAGAAGTAAAGAGTCGATGAGTGAGGCAGCACTACGACAACCTTCTCTCCCGGCTGCAGCCCTATAGAGCGATAGTAGGAAGTCCAACGAAGAGACTGCTTTATAAGCTGCTCAAAAGAAAACTCTTCGGGCAACTTATTTGTATGCAACAACTTCAAAATAGTGCGACTAGAGAGCTGTCTACGAAGAGTTAGTAGTCTATCAACAATAGTAGATGCAGATTCGAGAATAGCCCCTGGCATTTTCCCCTCCATTTATGTATATTTTTTTTTAACATAACTCAACATCACAAAAAAAACAAAACGGATTAATATTTTTTATTAACCAGCTAACTATAAGAGTTTTACATGAAGCTTTGGTCGTTACCCTTTCTAATACTCTCCTTTTTTTTCACTTCCACCTCCTACGGATCCAACCTCAAATTCGAAGGCAACCTCTCCACAGGCGTCCTCAATGGCACTGTCTGGGAAAGAGTTTATTCCCCTGAAACCGATGGAAGAAAACTCAGTGAACTCCGCTGGGAACTAAAAGATATCCCTATCTTAAAGGGTTATTTTCAAGCAACATACAAAGAAAAACTCTCTATAATGATCGAGGGCTGGACGGCCATTAAAAAAGGTGACGGCATCATGACCGACAGAGATTGGCTAAGAACAAGCGATGCCAACTACTGGACCCACTTCTCTGAATCCGATATCGATGTGAAAAAAGGCGTAATGCTCGACTTCAACCTCGCATACAACTTTTACACCCTAAAGAACTACCTCCCCAATACAAAACTCACCGCTCTAATTGGATACCGCTACATCTCATGGAGTTTTGAAGATCACCTGAAATACCTAATCTACTCCTCCAATCCCAACGGTGGAGGCCTCAGAGACAGCTTCAATCTCGGAAACGGAAGAAGAGCGATCGATTACACACAGTGGTATACCATCCCCTACCTCGGCATAAATCTCGAACTCCCCTTCCCCTCTTGGGAACTCACAACGACTCTAAAATACAGCCCCTGTACTACAGGAAAAGACGAAGATTACCATATTCTCCGCAACCTTCGCTTTGAAGAAAAAGGAACAGGCGGCACATATTTTTCAGCCGCTATTCAAGCAAACCTCCCCCTCTACAACAACTGGTCGGCAACTATTGGCCTCGACTATGAAAAAGTCAAAGAGATGAGAGCCGACACCACATTTTCCGGCCTCTATTTCCCCGACGGCGCAAGCGTCGCCTATGACTCACATCTCATAACCGTTGGAATAAAAAAAACATTCTAAAGCTACAGCCTATTACTCCGCCGCGTAACTTCTTCAACTAAAATCAAGAACTAGCCTTGAACAACTTCTACACTTTGTTTAAACTTATTTTTCTACCGGCTAATGGCTTATGGCAATAATTTTTAGGCTGTACAATCAACTGACATAGGTAACTGAAAAACTTATACGACAAAGCACTACATGCTCAAAAATCTTATTTCTCCGGCAAACCAAGATTTTTATTAAAAAAATTGACGAGATTTCTTTAATATTCCATCGTCTGTAATGAAAAAGTAAGTAAAAACAAGAGGAAATCGATGAGTCGCATTCTTTTATTACTGTTTATTTTCGCATACGGATCCATTCAAGCAGCCTCACACAAAGGGTTCAATATAGAGCTCGCTCCTAAAG
>JBDQID010000166.1:0-4607 GCA_040264515.1 Chlamydiales bacterium | reverse complement strand
GCGATGAATCTTTTGATTTACTCGACAAATTAAAATATTTTTATGAAAAAATCGTTATTTTACGTGATGAGAATGAATATTCAAATAGCCTTATGAAGGCCATTAATGAATCACTCGTTGTGATCGATTCCAAGGGAAAAATCAAACTTGTAAACGAGGCAACTTGTTTAATGTTTGGCTTTGAAAGCGAGGAGCTGGTTGGCTCTACACTAGATGTGCTTCTAGACGATAATGTCCGCTGGGAAGATAAAATGTTAGTCGAGGAAATTATTAGAGACGGCTCGATCCCTCAAACTGAAATTAGAATGTATTCTAAGAACAAGGTAACCATTCCAGCCTCTATTTCAGGCTCTGTTGTCTTGCAGGGTGGTCGCTTTGGAGGTATTATTTATTTAATCTACGACCTCTCAAATCGTAAAGCACTAGAAAAAGGACTCGTGCAAGCAAGAAAACTCGAAGCCATTGGACAGCTTGCAGCAGGAATTGCCCATGAAATTAATACACCGCTTCAGTACATCGGAGACAACACAGAATTTGTTAATATCAGCACACAAGACCTTATTAAAGTAATTAGTGATACGGATGGTTTTATTAAAAAACTTAATAACAAAGAGATGTCTCTCGAAGAGTTCACAGAAAATGTCCAAAAAGTCAAAGAAGAAGCCGATATTGAATACCTCTTTGATGAAATACCAAAAGCGATGGAACAGTCAAAAGAGGGTGTTAGCCATGTTGTTAACATTGTGAAATCATTGAAAACATTTTCTCACCCAGGAAGTAAAGATCGTCAACTAGTCGACGTGAATAAAATGCTAGACAATGTAATCACAGTGTCGCGTAGCGAGTGGAAATATGTTGCCGATATCAGCACACAGTTTGATGACAATTTAGAACTCGTGCCTTGCTTAGCAAGAGAGTTAAATCAAGTGTTTTTAAACCTTATTGTTAATGCGGCACACGCGATTGAAGAGCATAATGAGAAACAGGGGAGCTCTGAGAGTAAAGGGGAAATTTTAATTTCAACTCATTCGAATAAAGAGGTTGTTGAAATTAGAATCAAAGATAGCGGTGGTGGAATCCCAAAAGATGTACAACCGCGTATTTTTGATCCCTTTTTTACAACGAAAGATGTTGGAAAGGGAACAGGACAAGGATTGGCTCTTGCTCATAAAGTGATTACAGAGCAGCATGAAGGAAAGCTAGATTTTGAAACAGAGCCAGGGCAGACGACTTTTATTATCACCTTGCCTCTTGTTCATGAACAAGCAGTGGCTACAGAGGGTGTATGAGTAAGAAGAAAAATATCTTATTTGTTGATGACGAGCCCAATATTCTTCAAGGCTTGCGCCGTATGTTGCGCGTGATGAAAGAAGAGTGGGATGTCTCATTTGCAAATTCAGGCTTAGAGGCTTTAAAGATTTTAACTACAAAAGAGTTTGATATTATTGTCTCCGATATCCGCATGCCGGAGATGGATGGAGTCGAACTTTTAAAAAAGGTCAGAGAGCATTTTCCCAAAGTCATTCGCATCGCTCTGACAGGTGAGATGGGTGATCGACTAGGTTTTAAAGCGGCAAGAGTTGTCAATCAATGTCTATTTAAACCGATCAGTATCGAACAGCTAAGAGATGCCATTGACAGAGCAAGCTCGCTTCAAGAAAATCTAGCTAATGACGCGATCAAAGAGTGTGTTGTAAAAATGGAACACCTACCGAGTCTACCAGATCTATATGAAGAGATCAAAAGAGCTGTAGACTGCTCACAAGCTTCTATGGGAGATGTTGCGGATATTATTTCAAAAGATTTGGCGATGACGGCAAAGATTTTACAACTGGCAAACTCCGCTTTTTTCGGGATCTCTTCGCGTATCGATAGCATTAAGCAAGCGATCACAATGCTCGGGCTAGAGCTTATTGCAGATTTGATATTAACCGTGCATCTCTTCTCGTCTTATGATGATAAAATGTGCCCAGGTTTTTCCATTAGCAAACTATGGGGACGCTCTTTAGAGGTAGCATCCCTTGCTCACACAATTGCAAAATCCGAAAAACAGAGTCAAGATGTTATCGATGGCTCTTTTCTTACTGGAATTCTCGTTGATATAGGTAAACTGATTTTAGCAGTGAACTTCCCAGATAAGTATAAGGAAGTTATAGAGAAAACAAATAGTGATCCGTCCTATGATTGTAGAGCAGAGCAGGAACTTTTTTCAACAACGCACGCGGAAGTTGGAGGCTATTTAGGCTCTGTCTGGGCGTTTCCTCACTATGTAATTGAAGGAGTTACCTATCATCACTCTCCACGAAAACTAAAGAGCGGAAACAGTTTTTGTCCTTTAAGCGCTGTACACATTGCCGATAGCTTGGTATATAAGAGTGAGTTTGGAAAAGATGATCGCTTAGACACCCTTTACCTTCAGCAGTTAGGCTTAGGGGGTAAGTTAAGAGGATGGGAGAAGCAAATGGCAGCAATGGGAGAGAAGTGCTCATGAGTCGTCGAAAAATATTAATGGTAGATGATGAAGCGAATATTTTATCCGGTTATAAACGGCATCTACGTCAAAAATATCAGATAAGTACAGCAACAAGCGCTAAAGAAGGGATCACGCTTTTTGATGAAGACGATCCGTTTGCTGTTGTGGTCTCGGACCAAAGAATGCCAGAGGTTGATGGTGTCACGTTTCTTACAATGGTAAAGGAAAAGTCGCCTCATACAGTACGCATCATGCTAACAGGCCAGGCAGATATGGAAGAGACCATAGGGGCTGTTAATGAAGGCAATATTTTTCGCTTTTTAACCAAGCCGTGTGATCACGACACCCTTTCTAAGGCAATTGATGCTGGGATTGCTCAATATGATCTCATTCAAGCTGAAAAAGAGATCTTAGATAAGACTCTAAAGAGAAGTATCAAAGTTCTCGTTGAAATTTTATCACTTGTAAATCCTTACGCTTTTGGTCGCTCTTCTCGCATTTATCGTATGGTCAGTAAGCTCTCAGAGGCTATAAAATATTCCAAGCTATGGGATATCGAAATAGCGACTCTTCTATCCCATATAGGCTTGATAACAATTCCTGAGGGAATTTTATCAAAAGTATTCCGGGGTAAAGATCTGCTTCCAGAAGAGAATACCATCTATGAGGATCATCCAGATGCTGGTTACCGCTTGATAAGCTCGATACCGCGGCTCGAAGGTGTCTCTATGATTTTAAGAGATCAGAAAAAATCGTTTGATAAAGAAGAGTATGAAGCTGCAACAGATGATGATAAAGCGATTCTTTTGGGAAGACACATCATAAACCTCGCTTTAGATTTTGATTACCTTGTTGTTACAGAACAGAAAACAGAGCCCGCAGCCCTTGCCGAAATCATTAAAGGTGAGCGTGCTGGAAAGTATAATCCAGAAGTTGTAGATGTGTTAAAGGAGGTGATATGTCCTTCGAGAATGCCAATTACAATCGATTCAATAGAGGCTCTTACTCCCGGTATGTTGATCGCTCAAGCAGTTGTTGATTCTAAAGGCAAAATGATGCTCTCTGAGGGGTGCGAGATTAACGAGCCCGTGATTAAGCGGCTCATTAACCTCTCTCGCACTACAAAAATCCAATTCCCTATCAATGTTTGGGATGACGGAGCCGAGGAGAGCGAAAAAGCCGTAGTAGAGAGCGAGGAAAGTGAAAAAGCTGAAGGGTTAAATAGTCCTACAACATAAAAAAACAGTTTGTTTTTTGTTTTGTAATAGATTAATCCTCTATTTCTATTAAAATTGCTCGAGAAAAATGAGCGATTTTTTCTTCATAATGAATATGAATGGGTTCTTTTCCATTATCAGTTGTAACGAATTTAAGGTCAGAGCGAATTATTCCATCACGGCCTTCCATATGGAGAGCAACGGGGATTTCTAAGAATTGAGCAACAGCTTGTAGCTCTGTGATATCTAGGTATACCTGTTTTTCACCAGGAGCAGCCTCATTAAGAGCTCTAACATATGCGTTAACAACAACAGGGTCCGAAGCAAAGCCTCCGGCATTATTAGTTGCTTTGTATTCTAGGTGTTTTTCAAGAACACCTTCAGTCTGCATGAAAACAGAGAATGTATTGTTATTGGTGCTGTATTGGTCTGGATGCTCGAAGTTTTGAAAATAGTCTTGGATTTTGAGTGTAAATAAATCTGGTATAGCGTTTTCTTCGCGTCGATGCTCCTGTAGCTTTGCGTAAAAATCACTACGTCCATTTTCAGATTTATAATGCCTGTTTTGGAGGTTTTCTTTTCCAAGCAGTGCATGAAAGGCACATGATCCATCGTTTTCTGTGTAATGCTTTCGGATCTTTCCATTTTTTCTTATTGCGGAAGCAAGCACTGCACCGCCCACTTCAATAGCAGGCTCTGCTTCATATGAAAACTCTAAGATATGTATAGGAGAAGCATCTTGACCTTGTAGACTAGCTTTAAGGGCTCTGCTCAAATCATCTTCAACTTCAGTTCCTGCTTCAACTTCAACTTTAGATTCAGCAGAAGCTGCAGTGCGTGAGCGTTGTAGACTAGCTTTAAGGGCTCTGCTCAAATCATCTTCAACTTCAGTTCCTGCTTCAACTCCACCTTTAGAT
>JBDQID010000165.1:0-4621 GCA_040264515.1 Chlamydiales bacterium | reverse complement strand
CGTCTATATGAACCGATTGGCACTGCTTGCATCCGTACTGGTCATATTTGATATCCTGCCGGTTTTCATGCTCTTTTTTCTCTGGCTTACTTGGAAGTCATTTCTCTCTACTGGATCTGCCTTTATGCAAAGACAGTCAGACTCCCTCCTAGCTGAACTCGGCTTTTTCTCCATTTTTTTTGCCATGCTCTCGCCCCCACCACTCCTAGCTCTACTCTACATCTGGTTCGCTCTTTTTAAGTTTATGTTTTTGGCCGGTATGGCAAAAATATTGAGCGGAGATCCGACATGGAGAGATGGCTCTGCAATGTCGTACCACTATGAAACACAACCGCTTCCTAATAGACTCTCTTGGTACGCACACCAATTGCCAATGTGGGCGCATAAATTTAGCTCGTATGCAATGTTTAGTATTGAGATCGGAGCTCCTTTCTTCATCTTTTTTCCAGCTCCCATTCGCTTAGTAGTTTTCATTCTCTTCGCACTGCTACTCATCGGTATTTTTTCCACAGGTAATTTTACCTTTTTAAACATTTTGACTTTCGCTTTTGCTACAGTAATTATCGATGATCGTTACCTACGTCCATGGCTCTCTTCTTTTGTAGAACCAGTACTGTTTTTTTCTTGGCCGCTCTACTTTTTAGTTTCAGCTCTCTCTTTAGCCCTTTTTGCTATGGGAATCATTATTATTTCAGCAAGACTGTTTAAAACAAAAAAAGGCAACGCATGGGTTGGCTCCGTTGCACATCTTCACTTGAGCAACCCCTATGGACTCTTCGCTGTAATGACGCGCCTTCGAAAAGAGGTGATCATTGAAGGAAGCGATGATGGAATCAATTTTAAAGAGTACGAATTCAAATGGAAAGCAGGGGACCTCAAAGTGCCCCCAAGGCAGATGGCACCACACCACCCACGTCTCGATTGGCAAATGTGGTTCGCAGCACTCGGTCAGTACAAAAACTACCCCTGGTTCATGAATCTTATTGTACGTTTGCTAGAAGGCTCTGAAGATGTAACAAAGCTACTTGGAAAAAATCCCTTTCCAGATAAGCCCCCAATGCATATACGTGCTAAATTATACGAATACCATTTCACTAATTTTAAAACTAAAAAAGTAAGCGGATGCTGGTGGGAGCGCAAATTTACAGGGATGTACACTCCGGTCTTTTCTAAAAAAGAAACCAAAACTCCACCAAAACAGCCAGGATTCACTCAACTAGGGCAAGAAACATGAGCAACATCTATCGCATGGTCACAGCTTCCTCCCTTTTCGATGGACACGACGCCTCGATAAACCTTTTCCGCCAACTCTTCCAAAGAGCTGGCCTCGAAGTCATCCACATCGGACACAACCGCAGCGTACACCAAATCGTAAGCGCTGCGATTCAAGAAGATGCCCACGCCGTCTGTATTAGCTCCTACCAAGGAGGGCACATGGAATTTTTCAAATACCTGCGTGACCGATTAGATGAAAACGGCGCAAAGCATGTAAGCATTTTTGGTGGGGGAGGCGGTACAATACTCCCGAGTGAAATAGAGACCCTTCACAGCTATGGCATTACACGCCTCTACCATGCAGAAGATGGACGCCGTCTTGGCCTCGATGGAGTCATTAAAGATGCTATCGGGCGAATACAGCTCAATAAAAAAGGCGAAGAAGAGTACAAATTAGCTCAGAAAAAAATCCACGATAATCAAAAACTCTCCGAACGCGAACTCTCAAGAGCTATCTCCTTTTTGGAAAAAGAAAAGAACCCTCCAAAGCTGAAAATGGAGAAAAATACCGTTGTACTCGGTGTCACAGGACCGGGCGGTGCCGGAAAAAGCTCTCTTGTCGATGAACTGGTTAATAGGTTTTTAGCCGCCACATCCACGGGAAGAGTCGGGATTCTAGCCTTTGATCCAACAAAGAAAATGACTGGAGGTGCCCTTCTAGGTGATCGCGTTAGAATGAATTCCATCTATGGTGGCCGAGTCTTCTTGCGTTCGATGGCAACAAGAAATTCATCATCAGAACTTGCCCCCTCAGTCATTAACGCTCTGAGCCTAATGCAGCACGCAAACTTCGATTTGATCATTCTCGAAACCACGGGGATAGGACAAGGGAATGCGGGAGTGGTTGAGTTATCAGACCTTTCTATGTACGTAATGACTGCAGAATACGGAGCGTCATCGCAGTTAGAGAAAATAGAGATGATCGACTATGCTGATTTAGTTGCAGTGAATAAATTCGATAAAATGGGTTCAGAAGACGCCTTTGAAGATGTCTTGCACGTCTATGCTCGTCAGAGGGAGCTTAAAGTTACCCAAGAAAACCGTAGCGATTTTCCCGTATTCGCTACCACAGCGTCCGACTTCAACGATCCAGGTGTTACTACACTCTTCCGATTCTTAGGAAAAAAACTTCAAGAAAAGGGGAGCATGCCAAAAGATTTTGACTTAAACCAGCTTGAATCCCTTCACAATATCCAACACTTTAAATCCCTTCCATCACACAGAAGCTTTTACCTAGGTGAGATCGCACACGAAGTGCGCGAATATAAAAAACAAGCACTTGAAAAATCCGCAATAGCATCAAAATTATATAAATTCCGCGCTGTTCAAGGCGAATTCCCCGATGTGAAAATAGCCGCCGATAAATGCGAAAAAGAACTCGGAAAAGAAAACAAAGCACTCATCGATAGCTACTTCTCTTTAGTAGGCACCTATCGCCAATCTGAATTTTCCTATCGTGTACGTGATAAAGAACACAAACAAAAACTCTTCACTGAATCACTCTCAAATACAAAAATTCCCAAAATAGCCACACCCCGCTATCACGACTGGGGTGACGCACTCTATTTTATGAGGCTTGAAAACTTTCCAGGTAATTTCCCATACACAGCCGGAGTCTTTCCCCTCAAAAGTAGTAAAGAAGATCCAAAAAGGCAGTTCGCCGGAGAAGGCCCACCAGAGCGCACAAACAAACGCTTTCATTATCTCTGCGCTAATGATTCCGCCAAGCGGCTGAGCACAGCATTTGACTCCGTTACACTCTACGGTGAAGACCCAGACGAACGCTTAGACATTTATGGGAAAATAGGAAACAGTGGCGTGAGTATCGCGACCCTTGATGATATGAAAGCACTCTACCACGGCTTTGATCTCACAGATCCATACACCTCGATCTCCATGACAATCAATGGCCCAGCTCCCATACTCTTAGCCATGCTCTTCAACACCGCCATTGATTTTGAAAAAGAAAAGGGGGAAGCAGGGGACTCTCTTAAGGATAAAGTGCTAAGTAAAATCCGAGGCACCGTTCAAGCCGATATTCTAAAAGAAGAACAAGCGCAAAATACATGCATCTTCTCTTCAAAATTTGCCCTAAAACTCATGGGCGATATCCAAGAATACTTTATCGAGAAAAAAGTACGTAATTTCTACTCAGTTAGCATCAGTGGCTACCACATCGCAGAAGCCGGTGCAAACCCAATCACACAGACAGCGCTCACCCTAGCAAACGGTTTTACATACGTTGAATATTACCTCTCACGCGGTATGGATATTAACGAATTCGCACCCAATCTTTCCTTCTTCTTCAGCAGTGGCCTCGATCCCGAATACGCTGTTATTGGTCGCGTTGCCAGACGCATATGGGCCATTACCCTGAAGAATAAATACGGCGCTAACGATAGAAGCTGTAAACTAAAATACCATATCCAAACATCTGGTAGAAGCCTACACGCACAAGAAATCGCATTCAACGATATCCGTACAACTCTTCAAGCCTTAATGGCTATCCACGATAATTGCAACTCACTACACACAAATGCATACGATGAAGCGATCACGACTCCGACAGAAGAGTCCGTACGGCGCGCAATGGCAATTCAAATGATTGTAACAAAGGAGTATGGAGTCACAAAATGCGAAAACGCTATGCAAGGCTCTTTCTTCTATCAAGAACTCACAGAGCTGGTAGAAGAGGCTATCCTAGCAGAATTTGACTCTATTTCTCGACGTGGAGGTGTTTTTGGGGCCATGGAAAAACAGTATCAACGGCACCGTATCCAGACAGAATCAATGAAGTACGAACAGCTAAAAGCAAGCGGAGAGCTCCCCATCATCGGTGTAAATACCTATGTTAATGAAAACGCAGAAACCAATTACGAAGAAATCGAAGTCGTCCGAGCAACAGATGCTGAGAAAAAACAGCAAATAGAAAAAACACGAAAGTTTATAGCACGCTCCGGAAAGAAAAACTCAGAAGCTCTAGAAAAGCTACGCTCGGCTGCACTTTCCGGAGATAATATCTTCGAAGAACTTATGCAAACAGTACGCTACGCATCGCTCGGACAAATCACACACCTCCTCTATGAATGCGGAGGCGAGTACCGTCGCTCTATGTAGGGTGGGAGATTTTTGTGCCTACAACAGCTCGGTCTCGAATTCACACAGATGATGAGTTTACTTAAGACCGCGGTAGTGGTTGTTTCTCTCTTTAAACCAGCACTTTAGTGCTGGGAAAAGGTAGAAAAAAATCTATGCCACGGTAGGGGGTGTAGATTAAATAAAGCAAAGCTCATGTGATTTCTTACGCTTTTGTCGTACATGTCTCTAATCGATCGACGTTAAATCG
>JBDQID010000164.1:0-4627 GCA_040264515.1 Chlamydiales bacterium | reverse complement strand
GTGCCGTCGTTGGCTCGGAAGTCAAAAAAGTTGGGCCAATAAATGATTTAGATATGCTCGTGGAATGCTTAGTTGTGCCCACAGTTTTGTATTGAGGGCCAAAGTAGGCCAAACAGGAAACGAGCAGATTCAAAATCCTCATGTTGAGGCAAAAATGACTTATCGCCTTGATAAACTCGTTGAAAGACAAGCGGAATTCCATCTTGATTTTCCTCTTTTTTTAAGTGGTGGAATTGGTACAGATTTTGAGCTTTCACTAGAAGAGGTGCGTAGAAAAGTGGGTATTTCGGCTCCGAATCCAATTCTACTCTTTGGATCACCTCAATACTGGAAGAGTAAGATTAGCTCACGCTTTCAATGCAATCTCAAAGCTGGAACCATTAAGGGCTCTGAATGGATTAGCAACTGCTTTTTTTGTATTGAAACAGCAGAAGAGGGCATCGAAATCTATCGAAAATTCTTTGAAGGTTCGCTGCCAATAGGTCCTGCAGGACCTATATTCAAAGATGGATTTGTTATTGCAAAAGAGTGCTAAAGTTACATTTTTTTACAGCAATTCCCAGAATAAAATTATTTGAACGTTTCCAACGCGAAGGCACGAACAGACTTTTACGCAAATACAAGCGTAGCGAGACATGCAACCCTTTCTAATAACGAAGTTTCATGAGGAGTCAATTTTGAGTAGTTTTTAGCGTTCATTTAAGATCAGGCCGAAGGTCTGATCTTAAATGAATGTCAAAAAAACTTATGCGTAAAATTATGGGCTCGGAGACGCAGGGATAGTAAGAGAAAATACAACTTTTAATCTAATAGCCCATACCGATATTGAGGCTGAAGTATGTAGTGCGTTCTCTTGCAAACTGCCCTTCTAATGAATAGCCGTCATAGAACTCTAAATAAAGACGGGTTTTACGCCCGTGATCACTTTTTGGTTCTAGCTTACTCCACTCATAGCCTACACGAAAGTTACGATTAGCCTCCCAGCCACGATCTTCATTATGCCGAAGGTGCATTGCAAAGAAGGGCTGCCAACGTAATTTATTAAAGAGGTCATTAAAACCAAATGCAAATACTTCTACACCATATTCAGCATAAAGAGGGTGTACATGAAACGATGCATCACTACGAAGATTATATCCAAGCCCACCGTAGATACGAAATTTTTCTGAGAGCTGATAAGAGGTCATAAAATCGAGAACCTCTACGCTTGGATTCGTTCTTTCAACACCTGGATTTGCAACAAGAAATTCATCTCCTAGATGAGAAGAGATATGATAAAGACGTATTCGATAAGCCCATTTTTTACTTGCATAGGTAAGAGGAAAGCCGATAAAAAAATCTGTATTGACCAATGCGACATAGTCGTCAGCTTGAGAATCAAAGTCCAAAATCGACCAAGCACCAGCCGCAATTGCGAGCTGGAAGTCTCCTTCCCAATTTCGAATTCCATGCCAAAGAAAAAGAGGAAGCTCATCGCCTAGCGCCACTGCAACAGAGTGATTACTTGTGATAGAATCGGTAAAACGGACTCCAAGAGTGTAATTAACCTGTCTAGGGTCCGCAATCAAAGGCTTAAAGAGTAGCGCGTTGACTGGCATCCAACTTCCACCAAGCTCCCTTTCTTCAGGTTGGCGTATATTCTTGGTTGAAAGCAGTTCATTACTTTCTAAAGGAAAAGTAATTAAGGTATCCTCAATCGAAGCCAAAGCAAGCTGAGAGAGAACAAGGAACAGTGATAGAGTGGAAAAAAATAACCTTAACATAACCCTGCAGGAAATTTGAAAATAAAGGACATATTCAGTCTATAAACAATTAAGCCTATTATTAGCAAAAAGTTTTTACGGCTCTGTAGAAGTTAATAATTTTGGACTGCCCCATTCGTACATTTTCAATCCCGAATATGCACAAATACACATCCCCATTCCCATCACAGGAATTGGGCCGAGAAACAGACATAACAAACTACCCAAAGGCGGGGCTACGGCCCCTCTTAGCCCAACAGCTGCGACTCCGACACTTGTAAAAAGAGTGCTATCCTCATCTTTTGCAAAAACCGTTCCTGCAAGATTCCAAGAGAGATGCTGCCCTGCAAGAAATACCCCATATGCAAAATATGCAAGATAGACCAAAGAGATACTCCATTGAGCAAAAATAAGACAAAGAGAAAAGAAGCTCACAATAAAACAGGGAAAGCTTGTGAATTGATAAATATTTATTCGACTAAAAAGTTGTGCCCAAGGGGAGGCTGTAAGGGCATATCCCAAACCTCTGCATAACGAAAGAGCTAAGAACATATCGAGATGAGACATCTGTAAAACATCGACAAAATAGATTGGTAAAATGGGCTGAATAATCATTATCCCGAATCCACAAATCATGAATCCAAGCTGGAAACGAGAATAATCACTTCTTTTCTTAAGGAGAGAAAAAGCATTTCTCCAAGGATCTAGTAATTTTTGAAAAGTCGTAGATCCATTCGGTTTATCGAGCATAGGAACTTTTTCAAGCTCAATTGGAATTTGAGCTTGTAAAATCAAACTTGCAATCCCAAAAAGCGCACATATAGGAAAGAGCCACTTCCACTGGCTTCCGTCCATATCAAGTAAAATACCCATGGGTATCGCTAAGAAGACGCCTTCGATATACGAAATTGAAGCGCCTAAAGAAAAAAGCCTGCCTCTTTCAGAAGAAGGAAGATTCAGTTTGAGAATTTCCATCCATGCCGGAATACCACCTCTGCGCATCATCATATGAAAAGCTGCACAAGCAACGACAAACCATGCATTTTCGATAAAGGGAAAAAAAAGAAAAGGGATATAGGATAAGACGCCAGCAAGAATAACATTGGAAAGAAGTTTATCTCGTCGATCGGCAATAGCATGACTCCAATACAGTGACAAAAGAGCAACAACAGGGCGCAACATCGTTAAAACAGCGATTTGAAAAGGGGTCGCATGTAAATCTTTGCGCAATATAAAAGCGATAAGCCCATACGCTGTTAGTAGCGGCTCAGCTAAGATGCCAACGCCTAGTACAGCGTTTCGAGTCTTTATAAATTTCGATGACGAAAGTTTCACAGAAAATGCCTTAAAATAGAGAAGATAGGAAAGCTCTTGATTTTTCGTAAGCTACATGATACTCTTTGTTGCGTTTAGGGGCAATAGCTCAGTCGGTTAGAGCAGCGGACTCATAATCCGTTGGTCGCAGGTTCAAGTCCTGCTTGCCCCACTCTTTAATACACACCTATAAGCATGGTTCCCATGCCTATCGTGGAAGAAAACAAACTACCACCACTTTTAACCGATACATATCCTCATTGCGATTAGCATCTCTGCAAAGCCCTTCTTTAAAAAATACAATTTTACCATATTTACAGAACAGACGATTGTAAGAAGTGCTATAAAACTGACAAAAAGTTTTTCTCTTTCTTTAAGAGTGAGTCTTGAATAAGCCATGATGCCTCTATCTTTTTTTTGTCAAATAAAGTGTCGGCATCATGGCGTTTTTTCTTTAACGAATCTTATACAAAAATTGCGCTCGCAAATTGAACTCAGGCAACCTAACATAGAATTCTGATATTTAGTGGTATACGCTGCGAGTGCTAATATTAACGTTAGTTTGACTCTTAATTCCGCTCTGTCGACTGGTTTATAGAAATAGTTTTTAGACCACGGTAGTGGTCGTTTCTCTCTTTAGCCCAGCACTTTAGTGCTGGGAAAGGTATAAAAAAATCTATGCCTCTGTAGTGGCATCTCTCAGGATCTCAAAGTTAAAAAAGAAGAGAAGTACCGCTGCCGCGGCACACTGTTCTCATTATCCCGTCCCAGCACTAAAGTGCTGGGATAAAGAGAGATACGACCACTGCCGTGGTCTAAAAACTATTTCTATAAACCAGTAGACAGGGCGGAATTAAGAGTCGAGCTGACGTTAAATAAACTCTAGAAGTCGTTCAAAACCACTTCCTAAATTTATTTGAAAGAGTTCTGCTGATGGTTTTTAGAGCACGACAGTATTATCTCCAAGCATCTCAAAGCTAAAGAAAAAGAGAGCTGCCGCTACCCCCTCTCCTTATCTAACAAATAACAACAGTTCTTTTTTCCTATGTTGCCTACTCTATTAAATAAGCTTATTTGACCTTTGTTTAAAATAAAGTTTGATATACAATGGTTTGTATAATCATTAGTATGGTACCTGAACGATGGCTAATATCTTGATGCAGGGAGGACCACCGCCGCAAGAAGAGCCAGAACCAGAACAGCCCTTGCCTCGCTTTCGCCGAGACTTGGAACTCTACCCTGCGCCCGACGAACCCGATGGCTCTCCTGCGTACAGTGTACTTGATCCCGTTACAGCTCAATATTTTAAGATCACATGGGGAGAGGCTACAATCCTCAAAACTCTGCGTCCTGGAATGAAGCTCTCTGATCTTATCCGAGAAATCGAGAGCAAAACAACGCTTTCTGTTGAGCCAGAAGAAGTGATGATGTTTTTTGAGCAAGCCAAACGCAATAACATGCTGATGGTCCCAAAGCCTGCAGGAGAACTAGAAGCCGAGGCTGAAAAGCGCAAAGTCCACCCTGTAAAATGGCTTATCTTTCACTACCTTTACATCCGAATTCCTCTATGT
>JBDQID010000163.1:0-4644 GCA_040264515.1 Chlamydiales bacterium | reverse complement strand
GTTACAGACTGATCATTTTTCTATTAAAATGCAATAGAATCGCTACAAAAAAAAGAAAAACCTTTTTTTAAAAGAAAAACAGAACCGAAAATCCCGAAATTTCCCTTGATAAAATCGCTCTACCCCTGCTAGCGAAGAGAAAAGAATACACCATATAAACCACGCATTCCACGCCACAGCTCTCAGCTTAAGTTCATACGGAAAACTCTCAATTCCCTATGAAAGATAGATTAACATCCCTAGTACAAACAAGAACTTATAAAATACAGAATGAGGTTAAGAGCAAGTCTATAAGACGACAGATCACAGCCTCGCTCTTAACCTCATATCACATATCATAAACAGTTCTCATAACGGCTTTGAACTATTTTCAAATAAAAACCCAGAGAACTGTCCCTCTATTCAAGTACCCTAAACAATTACCAAGGCCACCAGCTACCAGAAGACTCTTCTTCTACAGGAACAGCCGCTGTATCTGTATATAGCGCTTCAATCTGAGACCAATTATCAACCATAGCACCAAATGCCATCTTGGCCCTTTGATCATTTCCCTGCTGCATAAAACGATTAATATTCTTCAGATTCTTATTATAATCACCGACCAAATTATTAAGCATTACCTGCTTATCTTCAGGAACCATCGAAGTCAAACTACTCGAAAAAGAACGCACAACTTGTGATAAGCCCGCTACATTTCTAGCAACAGCTTGACGCCCTCCATTTTCAATCATCCCCTCCATTCCATTCATTTTCTCTGTAATCTCATTCATCAAAGCAGGTAGTGCTGAAGAGTCTGCAACAGACGCTGCAGCTTCCATAGCAGCCCCAGCTTGCTTACCAAAGTTTTCTGTATTAACATCCTTCTTCCCACCCCATGCAAAACATGAAAGAGAGACAGTAAGAGCTGTCAATAAACCAAATGAAAAATAATTTTTATTCATAGCTTCCTCACGAATTGAAAAAAATAAACCGTACAATCAAACATTAAATCAGAACCTATATAGCAACAAGATATTATTTGAGCTCTCCTGCGCTGAGCTGCGCGCTTTGGGACTTGATATCTATGATAATAAACAACTAAACTAGTTCTTTTAACCACCACTTTTCTTCTTTATGCCTCCTCTTCTAAATGCTGAATCTTTAAGTAAATCTTACGGCCACCGACAACTTTTCAAAGAAGTATCACTCTGCTTGTTTAAAGGAGAAAAAGTCGGCCTCATCGGTCCTAACGGTATGGGTAAATCTACCTTCCTTAAAATCCTATCCGGGATCGAAGTCCCAGATGAAGGCGCTGTTTCTCTGCAACAAGGAGTAAAAATTGGCTACGTACCCCAAACAGTTAACTATCCAGATCTCAACCTAGAAGACTACTTACTAGCTTCACTCTCCGATGATAAAGAACTCGACGAGTACGAAAAGACAACACACATCTCCATTATCCTGGGAAAACTCGGCTTTGATGATGGTAGAGTCAAAATCAACACTTTATCAGGTGGATGGAAAAAACGACTCGACCTTGCCTACGCCCTACTAAAAAACCCAGACGTCCTACTTCTCGATGAACCTACAAACCACCTCGATATCGAAGGCATCCTATGGCTTGAAAACTTCCTAAAACGCTCCCACTGCACCTGCCTTATCACAAGTCACGATCGTAACTTTCTTGAAACCATCACCTCCCGTATCTTCGAACTTAACCCGTGCTACCCACAAGGCTCTTTTAGCGTAGACGGCCCGTACAGCACATTCTTAGAAAAAAGAGACCAATTCTTACAAGGACAGGCCCAATACCAAAAATCACTCGCCTCAAAAGTTCGCCGTGAAATCGACTGGCTACGCCAAACCCCCCAAGCACGTACCACAAAATCACGCTCCCGTATCCAAGAAGCAAACCGCCTAATCGGAGAACTCTCAGACGTCAAATCACGCAACAGCTCATCAAAGGCTCAAATAGAATTCACCGCAACAGGCAGACTGACAAAAAAACTGCTCACAGTGAACAACATCTCCAAGAGCATGAAAGACACCCCTCTCTTCTCCAAGCTCAACTTTACCCTCAGCCCCGGAGTACGTATCGCTGTCATCGGCGGCAACGGAACTGGAAAAAGTACTCTAATGAAACTCCTTCTCGGAGAGCTCAAGCCCGATAGCGGAACGATCAAAAAAGCTGAAGGATTAAAAATTGTCTACTTCGATCAACAACGAGAAGAACTACCAGAAGATGTCTCTGTTAAAGAAGCACTCTCCCCCAACGGAGACACCGTTCACTTTCAAGGCCGCTCCATGCATGTGCACTCCTTTGGTAAACGCTTTCTCTTCACCCCAGAACGCCTTCAGCTTCCGGTAAGAATGTTGTCCGGCGGAGAAAAAGCTCGCATACTCATCGCTCGCCTCATGACCCAATCCGCAGACATCCTTCTACTCGATGAACCCACCAACGACCTAGATATCGAAACCTTAGAAATTCTCGAAGAAAGCTTACGAAACTTCCCAGGCGCCATCGTCTTTATTACCCACGATCGCTACATGCTCAACGATCTTGCAACTATCTTTTTAGGGCTCGGCTTCGGAGGCGATGAATACTTTTTTGCCGACTACTATCAATGTGAACGCTATCTACAAGAAATGTCACAAAAGAAAGCTCCAAAAGCAAAAACAAAAACTGTAAGCAACAACGCTCCAAAAAAACAAAAACTTAGCTACAAAGAAAAAACCGAATACCAAAATATCGAGAAAAAAATCCAAAAAGCTGAAGCCGAAGTCGAACGACTCCACAAACTTCTGGAATCCCCCACCCTCTCAGATGACACCAATCGCCTTCAAGAAGTTTGTAACGAACTGAAAAAGAACCAAGACGAAATAGAACGCCTCTACATGCGCTGGCAAGAGCTCGAAAGTAAACTCTAATCACACCCCCTTCCTCCACCATTCTTTTCAAATAATTACATTTCAAATAGAATGCACTGCATGGATAAATTCGATCTTTTCATAAAAAAAATCTGGGCTCTATCTGAAAATGAGTACTCTGCGCCCATGCGTTTTTTAATTCGCTTCTGTAAAATGCTAATCCTCTCAGTCCGAGGATTCCAAGAAGATTTGTGCCATCTTCAAGCCTCCGCACTTACCTTCTACACTCTGATGTCCATTGTTCCCGTATTTGCACTTGCTTTTGGAATTGCTAAAGGATTCGCCTTAGACGAACTTCTCGAAGCGTCCCTCCTAACACATCTCGAAAGTCAAACTATCGTTGTCTCAGAATCCATTCAATTTGCGAAAAACCTACTCGAGAATACAAAAGGCGGCATTATTGCCGGAACCGGAGTCATCGCTCTACTCTGGACTGTCCTACAAGTCCTCAATCATATTGAAGACGCTTTCAATAAGATTTGGGCTGTTACAAAGGGACGCAACTGGCAGCGCAAAGGAGCTGATTACCTAGCAATTTGCCTGATCTGCCCAATTCTTCTGATTATCTCTCAAGGAGCCTCCCTCTTCCTTATTCAAAAATCCTCCCTCTTTCTCAATTGGATCTCTCTTCCAGAACAGCTATCAAACTCAATCCTCTTCTTTCTGCACTTCCTTAAATACTTTACACTCTGGACTGTACTAACACTTCTTTATCTCGTTATGCCCAATACACAAGTTAGAGCCTCTTCAGCTCTATTCTCTGGTGTGATCACAGGCAGCCTCTGCTTGCTCTTTCAATGGATTTACTTAACCTTTCAAATCGGTATCAACCACTACGGAGCCATTTACGGAAGCTTTGTAGCACTCCCCCTCTTCCTCTTTTGGCTCAATATAAACTGGTACATCATACTATACGGTGCAGAACTTGCGTTCTCCCACCAAAATATCTCTTCATTCGAATGTGAAGAGAGCGCACTCGACATAAGCTTTGCACAAAAAAAACTGTACTCCCTTTATCTCGTCCAACACATGGTGAACAACCTGATACAAAAAAAACAGCCCGAAACACCACTTGAGATCGCAAACAGCCTCCACCTTCCAATTCGCCTTGTAAAAAGACTGCTTCGCCCACTCATCAATCAAAGAATCCTTCTAGAAACACCACACAAAGATAGTATGGCCCTCTCCCTTGCATGCGATCTTAATACTCTCTCTATATCACATGTCATCAACTCCGTAGATCACCATGGTAACGACTCTGTATTTACAGAAAACTCGAACATAAACTCTATCAAAGAACGACTACTCCACTTCGAAAAGCTCATTGAAAACTCCCCTCACAACAACCTCATTAAAGAGCTACTAAACAAACGTGAGTTTCGTAGTTATACTTTTGAAAATCAATGATTAAGATAGATGCAAAGCGGTAACTAGCGCTCTGCCACATAAGTTCTTCAAGAAAATCAAAAATCGGCTTTAAACCATTTATCCTTATTCAACGTTTAATTTAAAACTTTACCCTTACGCAACATTCACTGGTTGTAGCGCGGGCGCTCCGCATTCGCATCAACCTAACATAGAATTCTGATATTTAATGCTATGTGCAGGTCGTACTACTATTAACGTCGTTCGACTCTTAATTCGATCCTGGTTAATGGCTTATGATAATCGTTTCTAGACCACGGTAGTGGTCGTTTCTCTCTTTAGCCCAGCACTTTAGTGCTGGGACGGGATAAT
>JBDQID010000162.1:0-4645 GCA_040264515.1 Chlamydiales bacterium | reverse complement strand
TATAATGATAAAAAAGAAGAAGAGCCTTCAAACCCGTTCTCTTCGATTAAAAACATCATCGCCGTTGCAGCCGGCAAAGGTGGCGTCGGAAAATCCACTGTCGCTGTCAATCTTGCACTCGCACTAAAATCTCGAGGCCAAAAGGTCGGCCTGCTCGATACTGACATCTACGGTCCATCTGTAAGAAGAATGCTTCCAGAAGACCATCTACCACTAGAAGTGGATGACAAAGTCACGCCAGCGCTCTGTCAAGGCATCGAGGTCATCTCTCTTTCCTACTTTCGCTCAGACAACGAAACATTCGCCTTCCGCGCCCCTATCGCAAACCAAATCGTCACTCAATTTATCCATCAAATCAAATGGGGAGAGCTCGACACTCTCATCATCGACTTCCCTCCCGGCACGGGCGACATCCAACTAACACTTGCCCAACACGCCATGATTTCCGGTGCTGTCATGGTAACAACTCCACAACTCGTAGCTGTAAGCGATGTCCGAAAAGCGATCAAACTATTCGAGCTCGTTGAAATCCCACTACTCGGAATTATTGAGAACATGAGTTACTACCGAGATGAAAAAACAGGCGAAGAGCTAAAGCTCTTTGGTCCAGGTGGAGGCGAGCCGCTTGCAGAAGAAGTGAAGGTCCCGTTCTTAGGTAAGCTACCCATCGACCCCAACCTCTCCCACTGCTGTGATATCGGCCGTAACATCTTCCACCACTATCCCGATACACCATTCGTTAGCGCATTCAATGAAGTTGTAGAGCAGCTAAACACAAAGAGCACGAAGACAATTTAAACGCGAAGAAGCGAAAGAGACGAGCCCCTACCTATCAACTTCCCTACAAACGCACAGCGTTTCCTTCTCGAACCAAGCTCTTCAAGCTTTGCTCCAAAACATCCGGTGATGAAAAGGTGATTTCTGCATACTTTGGATCACTCCAAAGACGAAAACGCATGCCTCCAATCTTCACCTCCCGATTAACAGGGAGTGTCACTTGATGTTTCAAAGGAATACCCGCCAGAGCCGCAACTTGAGCAACAAATGATGAACATTGATTACGTGTTAAAGAGTATTCAGAAAAGCTGTAACCACCCTCATTGATAAAAGCGTAAAGCGCCTCAAATGACTCTTTTGTTAGATTAACTCGAGCGCGATAGCTCGCGCGATGTCCCCCATCACCTTCTTGAAAAATACCGTCATAGAGTGTTACCCAAAGATATTTTATTGGATTGGCATCTCCAGCTTCCCAAAGATCCATTACTCCATCCATATACCTTGGCTGAGACAGACCGAACTCACCTGTATGACCTCCAGTAAGCTCAACAAGCTCCCCTTTTTCACTTACACCTTGAACACGCACCCAAGCGTGACCGACGCGCGAGCGTGCTTTCAAGCGACGCACAAGAGCCATGGTATCACTATAATCAAAGCGAGGAGCATCCACAAACATCGTTAGCGAATAAGGCGAAGAGCTAGGAGTTTCTCTGCTACAAGCTGTTAAAAAAAGTAAAAAAAAACTAAACGCGAAAGGCAATATGCTCGCGAAAACGTTTTGCAACGCGCGAGTCTGCAGCTTTTGCCACTTCATAAAACTTCTCCGCCTTGTCAAAATTTCCTTCTTCGTAATAAATAACAGCCAAGCCAACATTTACATCCGAATTCTTGTTATTGATCTTATACGCTTTTTTAAAATATTTTTTCGCTGTAGCCCACTTTCGAGTATTCAAAGATCTATTACCCTTTTTAATAAGCTCTGCAAAAGACGCCTTCCCTTTAACCTCTTTGTCCTGAGCTTCAAAAGAGTCCGAATTTTGCAACATCACAGCAAGAGCATCGAGCGTCATAATATTCTCGGGCTCATCTTCTATCTTCGCTTCAATCTCACCCATACTCTCGTGATGTGTCAAAGCGAGGTCTGGATCGCAAAGCCGATCTTGCAGCTCAAGAAAGTCCGTTGGACGTCTTGTGGGATCATCATCCAAGCAGCCCTTCAAAAATGGAACCCACTTCGGTGGCACCTTCGACCAATCACAATTATTAACGTGAGTAAAAGGTTTATGATCGAAGAGCAACAACGCAAGGGCTGCAAAAGCGTAAAAATCCGATGCCGGTCCAACCTCGTGCACACGACGACGATTACGCTGCTCGGGTGCAAGCATGGGGAGTTGAGAGCGGATTTTTTCCGAATTCAAGGCGTCAACTAAACGCGTTTTTTCATTCAACATCTCAAAACGATGCGCCATCTTATCGGGGCCAAGAAAGAAAGGAAAACCGTGATCGGCCAAGACAACCGAATCTATTCTCTTCGACGCATCAAAGCCTAAAAAGAGCGAACGTGGAATTAAAAAACCGTAGTAAAGTAGCTCACCTTTATCTGTTGAGAGCTCGTGCAGTGATGCGAGACCACGTGCTAGCTCGAGAAGAATCAACTCTGCATCTGCCACACCAAACTGATTATCCAGCATATATTCCGACAAGCAAGTCATCGGTCGACCATCAGAGCGGATGACCTTGTTTTGCACTACAACAATAGGGTCTTTTTCATGCACCCAAGTATAGCGTGTAAAAATGGGTAAATTCTGATGCTTTATCGCAGCATAGTAGCGTGAGAATTTCTCGATCGTTGACGCATCTACAATATCTTGTGGAGGCGCCAAGCAAAAAGCGTAATTCTCATCTTCCGCCTGCACAATCGTACGACGGCCAAAAATATCTGCTGTATGGACTCCAACATACGTCAAATTCGGAGTCACCGCCTTCACCTTCTCATAATGCTCTTGAAAAAGGTAAGCCAAAGCGTCCTGTGAGCGCTGACGCAGGCGTAGAATAAGGTAAACAACAACCAGTAACGCAAGAACCGCTAAAATCGCTACGATAATACTTCCTATCGTAGATTCAAAGATCATCTGAAAGCGGTAAAAGAAATTCATAAAATGCTCCTTGCTTTAATTCGCACTTTGGCCTTCATTCGACATATACCTGAACGGCGCACCGTTCTCAATAGAATCAACTTATCATACGCAGAAAAACGATTATCACCCTTAGCTTTAAGTTGACTTGGGCGATTACCATACAAGATATGTCCAAGGAATGTGCCCTCTCCTTCTAATAACTCAAAACTCAAAGAGATAGATAACGGTTCATCATCAATACTCACAAGATCTACTAAATTAAACGTTGTAGCACTCTCTCCTTCTATCCGTAACTTACTACTATTTGAAAGCGTCAGATAAAACGGAATTTCCCTGCACTGCTTCGAGTTCGATAGATCGATTGACTCTGAGAGAGTAAAGATCAAATCAACCCCACCGTCTTGGGACTCAACAGCAACATCGTAAGGACCACGTGGACAAACAAAACTTTTCAATAAATCATTATTACTCTTCCAAATACAGCGTAAAGCGTGAAGACCTTGATCTGCAAGTTGGTGAGATCCGGTTGGGATTGCAGAATAGGCAAAGTTTTCCTCTTTGCAAATAACAGTGCCATTTTGGTTCTCACTCTCCGAGAGCTCAAATGAATCCATCCGACTCTGGCGCAAAAGTGCTGATTGTAAAAGAACAGGGTTTTGTTTTTTCATTCTAGAAGAAATCTTTCCCGAGCAATATCCCATAAACAGATCGTAAAAAGTTAATTCAGGCTCCTCTTCACTATAAAGTTCGTGGAGTGGAGGCCCAATGTAGCTCAAGCAATTTGGATGCCAAGTTGTCTGTAAATGGTGTAATAGTTTCTCAAATGGCTGCTCCATCATCTGCATCGCAATAATCAAATCCGTGACTCTACGCGGAGAACAGAGCGCTTTTAGATCAGGAGATTCAAGAAGATCGGGAAGTCTCTTTTCTGAGAACTGTCTGAAATCCGAGCGATCAAGCAGCTTGCCCACAGCTTGCGCAAGCGCTGCTGTTAAGAGAGCGCAAGAGTAAGCTGGGGTCTGTTTTTCCTGCTTTTGTAAGCAGTACTCGATCATGGAGGCAAGAGATGACTCTAAACGCGCTCGCAACTCTTTTGAAAGAACATGAGAAAACTCTTTGAGCGCCCAGAAAATAACAGGCGCTAATTTCACTGGCAGCCACGGATGATTACACTTTGGGTATTCATGTAAATAAATTGGAAAATTACCATCACACTCAAAAGCAAGAAGACGCTCGAGAATCGATTGCGCCTCTCTAATATTATCACCAAGGCGCGTTCGCATTAGCGCCAAAGCAAAAAGTGCGTTTTCTATAATCGGTACTGTCTCACGAGAGCACGCAGGCTCCGTATACGAGTGGTGAATAAGAGCTGTCTGCTGACTCTGCAAGCTGCGCCCGCACTCAACAGCCCTGTTAATAAAAGAGCGTAAATCATTCATTTTTAGACTAAAGGTGATTTTAAATGAGCCGATTTTACCACAAAATAATTTTAGCTTCTAGAGAAAGTAAGACGTTAGACAAGAATTTATGAACATTGGAAAAACCACTCAAAAATCAACTTCTTTGAAGTTACAGGTTCTAAATTGACGAAGCTATCGCATGTGAAAGCTCGGCTATAGAACTGTAAGAGTGTTACTCCTCTCTTAAGGTAACTATTCACTCTTCTTAAGATCTTTCAAAAAAAAGATAAAAAGGTTACCTTGTTTATTTACACAATACTAAGAGGAATC
>JBDQID010000161.1:0-4648 GCA_040264515.1 Chlamydiales bacterium | reverse complement strand
TCCTGAGAGATACCACTACTGTGGCATAGATTTTTTTTCTACCTTTCCCAGCACTAAAATGCTGGGCTAAAGAGAGAAACGACCACTACCGTGGTCTAGAAACGATTATCATAAGCCATTAACCAGGATCGAATTAAGAGTCGAACGACGTTAATAGTAGTACGACCTGCACATAGCACTAAATATCAGAATTCTATGTTAGGTTGATGCGAATGGGGCGCTCCGCGCCCGCACTCTCATTGAAAGGCCGCTTATCCTGAATCGCTTATCCTTTTTCAACGCTTCGTTTATCACTTCATTCTTGAAGAAGGTAAGTAGTTATGGGGAAACTGCCTTTCAATGAGATTACGGGCGACAGAGCGCTAGTTACCGCTTTACGCCCGTCTTAATCATTGATTTTCAAAAGCATAACTACGAAACTCACGTTAATTTATACCAAGATTGGCCATAGGTTTGGATTTTTTCCATGACCTTTTCCCGTTTGACACTGCGTTCGATCTTGTTAATATGCGAATAATCTTATCTCGGGAATTACTGCATACTATGTACCAATAAGATTAGCATCGCGCCACTTCCCCTGATAAAAGCGCAATAGGTAAAAAAAGAACACAACCACACTATATACAACAACAATTCCCCAAGCCTCTTCTACAGATCTATTTCCCCGAACAATAAAGTAGTAAATCGGCAGTACAAAACCCAACCAGACAGACAATGTTCCCGCTAGCAATAAGAAAAACGTATCTCCAGCTGCGGTAAGAATTCCAGAAAGCACCCAACGTGCACCCTCAAAAAAAGTGTAAAGCCAAAGACAAACAAGGCCAACTCTTAGAGAAGAGAGAGGAAATGTATTCATATCTTGAACAAAAAGCATGAAAATCGGTTCTGGATAGAGCACTAAAAGAACGCCGAGCGCTAAGAAAAACAGCAATAAAATACCCTCTCCAGAAAGCAGCACCTTCCGAACGATATTCGGCTGACGAGCACCCAAACAATTTCCTACAACAATCGAGGCGCCTTTACTCAGTCCATCCGGAAAAAAACAAACGAGGAAATAAATACTCTGACAAATCCCCGAAACCGTAATATGGACCTCTGAGAGTCCTGTCATCATCTCATAAAATGCCGCCCATCCCAAAAGCTCCATTCCATAAAAAAGAGCCAAAGGAACTCCAACCCTTAAACAGTTTTTAAAAATCGAAATATCTATCTTCCAAGAGCTAATGCCAAATGAACTCCAATTCGACTTTCTTAAAACTAAAACTGCAAGAGCTGTTGTCTGTATTACCTGACCAATACAGGTCGCAATAACCGCTCCTCTGACACCTTGAGCTGCAAAAAGGCCCTCGATACCAAAGATCAAAAAATAGTCTAAAACAACATTAATGATATTTGCCACCAAAGAGAGTGCTGTTACCAAACGCGTACGCCCCATACCTACATAAAAAGCTGCAAGAGCGCCTGAGAGCGAAAAAACAGGACCAAAACAAACGAGCCAGGAAAAATAAGTCTTTTCCATTTCAGCATAGAGCGAGTTTTGATAAATCCACTCCCCACCAAAAATTCCAAATGGAATATAGAAAAGTGACGAAAACAGAGAAAACCAAATCATCTGCCAAACAGGCCGTCCAATATCAGAGAACCGTTCAGCTCCAAAACAGTGCGCAACAAAAACTTCTGCCTTACTGGCAATATGCATACCCATATAGACAAAGACCCAGCCCATCGTAGAAGACGTTACACAAGCATTAAGTGCCTCTATTGAGTAATTTGCTAAAAAAAGTCGATCGACAAACATCAAAAAAACGCTAGAAAACGTAACAATCATCAAGGGAAAAGAGATTACCCACAGTTCTTTCACACTTCCATTACGTTTTGCTGTCACAGCGAATGCCTAGTTTCCTTTTTTTTAAAAGGATACCCCATCTCATCATTTTGTAGAAAATAGAACTCTTCAATACGTTTTTTTCTCTCCATGTCCTACACCCCTGCTCCTCTATTCTGAAAATATTCAAATGATTTTATTGCGGGAATTGCTGTGCCTCTTCACTTTTCCAGTGTATGGATTTGTTTTTATTGATATAATGACAACGAATTCTAAAATAGACGAGTTAAATGCACCCATCCATGATAAAAAATAAACTATCCTTGCTTTATTATTTTCCCCTTTTCCTCTTTAGCCTTCTTCTTCTAACTGGTTGCGAAGGGAAAAAACCTATCATCAACGATCTCTTTGAAAAAGAAGCCAACGAGATCCTTGTCTTCTTAGCAAGCAAAGGTATCGTAGCTGATAAAGCTGCCATCGAAGCTGGTGCTGGTGGTGGTGGCGGCATTACCATGTACTCCATTACCGTTAATGAATCCGAAGCTATCAAAGCGATGGGTATTCTCAATCAAGCAGGACTCCCCAGAAAAAAAGGACAAAGCCTTCTCAATCTCTTTGCTAAAGGAGGCCTTGTTCCATCGGAAATGGAAGAAAAAATCCGCTATAGAGCCGGTTTAGAAGAGGATCTTGCAAACACCATCCGTAAAATTGATGGTGTTATTGATGCTGACGTTCAACTATCCATTCCCGAAGATGACGACATACTACCAGGGCAGCCCAAACCCAAATCTAGAGCGTCCGTTTTTGTTAAGCACCAAGGCATTCTTGACGATCCCAACAGCCATATTAACACAAAAATTCAACGCTGGATTGCAAGTAGTATTAACGGTCTTGATTACGACGACGTCACAGTCATTGCAAATCGCTCTCGCTTTACAGACCTCCTTACCGAGACAAATAAAGATGCCGCTGAAGAAGAGAAGGAGTATGTTAGTATATGGACAGTTGTTATTGCAAAAGAGTCTGTCTCCCGCTTTAGAGCCCTCTTCTTCTCCATGACAATTCTTATCCTACTCTTCGTTTTAGCTATCGTTTGGTTCGCCTGGAAAGCGTCCCATATTTTCCCATTACTGAACAACTCCTCGCTTCTATTCACTCCAAATCCCCTAACTTTAGAAGATTTTTCACCCGAGACCCCAGAAAAAACAGAAGATAAAGAAGAAGATGACACAGATGAAGAAGAAAGTGACGAGGATGAGGACGAAGATGAGGATGAGGACGAAGATGAAGATTTCTAAGCGAGTTAACGCCATATGAGCTCAAAGAGTTGGACTGTCTGCCACGCTTTACTAAATCATTTCCACAAAGCTAAGGCAAAAACTTTTCATCAATTCTTCCCAAAAGAGGTCCAAGAAAACCTCGATGAAGAACTGAATCACGACATCGATCTAGCCTCACTTTGTCCAAATCCACAGGAAATCTTTTCATCCATGCACTACTCCTGGCTGCAAGAAACATTTACAAAGCTTCCATCAGGTTCCCTTTCCTTCTTTATCTCACTACTTCCTGCTGAGCACAAAAAGGGACTAGAAAGAGTCATGAATGAAACATTTCACCCTCTTCCAGCCTCACCTTTTGGGAAAAAATTCCTGCTTACACATCTCTATAAAGCGTATCCCTTTGATGACAATTTTCTTCCCTTAAGCCTTCTTCCTCCCTCTCAACTTAGCAGCCTATTAGACCTCTCAAAAAAAGAGCTTGTTGATCTTATTGACTTCCTTGGCCTTCGGCAACTCGCAATTGAGCTCAAAGAGATCCCTTATCCAGAATTTACAACTCGAATTTACGCTGTGATGTCTGTTCAAAAACAAGAACATATCAAAAGTTGTTTAGAAGACGACAATTCCCTTCCAATAGGAAGCTTAAACCTCATAGAATGGGATGGAAGCCGTCGTAATCTAGAAGTTCTTATTCATCAAAACGGTCTTCTACGCCTTGCAAAAACAGTTCTAGAAGAAGAGCCCTCCTTTATCTCTCACCTACGTTATAAATTCGATAGTGGAAGAGCAAATGCACTTGCCAAGCTTTTAAAAGAAGCTGAAGCTGAAGAAGAAATTGATGCTGATACACACGGGATTTTACTCTCCAATGTAACAGATCTCACAGATAGATTTAAGCAAAACAGAACCGTAGGCGTCTAATATGAAATACTTTACCCTAATAGATAAAAACAAATCCATTCACATATCCCCTGATAAAAAAGTTGTTAGTGCAAACTCTTTTGCCACACTGCTAACAGCTGAAGAAGTCGTAGAGAGTGCAAAAAAAGATGCAGAAGAGCACCGGCAGCAAGTTGAAGAAGAGTGTATTCAATTAAAAAAAGAAGCCGAAGAGAAAGGTTTTAACGAAGGTCTCGAAAAATGGACCGCAGAGCTTGGAAGATTCGAAGGGCAAGTAAAAAAAATCGAAGAAGACACCCAAAATCTGATCATTGATCTTGCCTTAAAGGCAGCGAAAAAAATTGTTGCAAAAGAGATCGAACTCGATAAAGAAACCGTTGTAAGCATTGTAGCCAACGCTCTACGTGCTGTATCACACCACCGTAAAGTCACAATCTATGTTAACCCTGGTGATCAAAAAGTACTCGAAGAAAATAAGTCTCGCCTCAAACAAGCCCTCGAGCAAGTCGAAACCTTTATTATTCAATCCAGAGACGATGTTGACGTCGGCGAATGTATTATCGAAACTGAAGGTGGCATTATCAATGCTCGTCTAGAAAATCAATGGAACGCCCTTGAAAACGTATTCAAAGCCTTAATGAAG
>JBDQID010000160.1:0-4653 GCA_040264515.1 Chlamydiales bacterium | reverse complement strand
TAAAAGTCTATTTGCTTAAAGAACTTATGCAACAGAGCAGTAGTGGCGAAGCCACGACAGTTGTTAGCTGTAGGTTTCTCGCATTCGCTGCTACGCACTTATGTCTTGTCATCTACGGATAACAACTGTCGTGGCTTCGCCACTACTGCTCTGTTGCATAAGTTCTTTAAGCAAATAGACTTTTACCTTTGTTTTTTTGTAGCCAGCTCTACGTCCTTTAATTTAAAACTTTACCCTTACGCAACATTCAATGGTTGTAGCGCGGGCGCTCCGCATTCGCATCAACCTAACATAGATTTCTGATATTTAGTACTATGTGCAGGTCGTACTACTATTAACGTTGTTCGACTCTTAATTCGATCCTGGTTAATGGCTTATGATAATCGTTTCTAGACCACGGTAGTGGTCGCACCTCTCTTTAGCCCAGCACTTTAGTGCTGGGAAAGGTAGAAAAAAATCGATGCCACAGTAGTGGCATCTCTCAGGATCTCAAAGTTAAAAAAGAAGAGAGGTGCCGCTGCCGCAGCACACTGTTCTTATTATCCCGTTCCAGCACTAAAGTGCTGGGCTAAAGAGAGAAGCGATCACTACCGTGGTCTAGAAACGATTATCATAAGCCATTAACCAGGATCGAATTAATAGTCGTACGATCTGCACATAGCACTAAATATCAGAAATCTATGTTAGGTTGATGCGAATGCGGAGCGCCCGCGCTACAACCAATGAATGTTGCGTAAGGGTAAAGTTTTAAATTAAACATTGAATAGGGATAAATGGTTTAAAGTCGATTTTTGATTTGCTTGAAGAACTTATGCGACAGAGCGCTAGTTACCGCTTTGCGTCTATCTTAATCATTGATTTTCAAAAGTATAACTACGAAACTCACGTTAACCTAATAAGCCTCTTAACCCAAGTGTACTATGATGACAATTTTCGTTAGCTTAATGCACATGTGCGGCAGCACCGAAGGGAGAAGCGTGAATATCCTAAAATTTAATCTTGAGTGGGTTTAAAAGCGGAGGTTGCTCCACAGTTTTTTGAAGAGGTTTTCGGCTTGCTTTGCTTTTGTATTGAGCGGATCGAGGACTTTTGATTTGAACTTACGCCGCTCTTTTGAATAGAGATCGAAGGCGTTTTGAAGCCAGGTATCAGTGTGTCCTGTTGGAACTTCTGTGATGTAATGAGAGCGTAGCTTGTCAATTTCAGAGCCAAAGGCGTCCTTGTGGCGGGTACGCAGGATTTCTTGGAAGATTTCTTTGACGTGGTGGCGCCCCATGACTTTATCATCAGATGCCTCAACGATATGAATATTGCCCTTGATATGTTTTATTTTTGCTACATTGTCGTAAGGGTAGAGGTAGTCTGTGATCATCCCGAGGAAGCCTCCGACAATATTTCCGAGCCTAGCATAGGTGCGATCTAGGACAAGATCGATTGGATAGAGGGAGGCTAAGTGGGTGGCGGGCCCTCCGCCAATGGAAACACCGTGAACGATAATGCGCTTGTCGGGGATCTGCTTTTCTGTTTTTAGATAGTGGTATGCAGCTTCCACATCGGCATAAGTGCTTTGAACACTCGGAGTGCCCTCGGAGTTGCCATATCCTCCATAATTAAAGAGCATGATGTTGATGCCTTGCTTGATGTAGAATTTGGTGATGGGAAAAGCTTTTTCAAAGATCATTGCATTGCCCAAGCAGCAGATGACAGTTGGAGCTTTTTCGTCCGTTAAAAAAAACATGCCATCGAGCTTGCGTCCGTCTTTGGTAGTGAGAATGAGATTATCGCCTCCAAGCTGAATTAACTTGTCTCGTGCAGCTTTAAGCTTTGTGCTATCTTCTTCTCTGAAGTGGTGCTGTATTGAGCCGGTATAGATGAAAAGGCTAGCGATGGGCCGTGTTAGCCAAAATAGGACGGTTTGAAAATAGTGAATAAGGGATTTCATCGCTATTTTCTTGAATTTTCTGAAACGTATAGACCTACTAAAGAATGGAGTAGGCATAAAACCTCCTTTTTTATTATTCTACTAAATATTTATTATTTTTTGTTAAAGAGACGCTATGCCTATTATTTTTATTGAAAACAAAGAGATTACGCTTAAGGGCGGTGAGGAATTAGTTGATGTTGCTGATTTACCAGTGAAATTTGGCTGTCGCAGGGGTAAATGCGGTGTGTGTGCTGTTGAAGTGTTCTCTGGCTTTGAGATGATGGCACGTCAAGCAGAGAGTGAGAGGGAAGTTCTTGAGAAGAAAAAAGGACTCGACGCCTCAAAGCATCGCCTTGCTTGCCAATGCGCCGTTAACGGCGACATCTCGCTCAGAGCTGTAACACCGTTTGAGGCTTCTTGAGCTGAAATTTGCCTATTCGTCCTCAGAAAGTACGATTCTAAACTCCAAAAGCCAAAGCCTGACCCCGATCCCGATCCTAAACCCCAAAAGCCAAAGCCTGACCCCGATCCTGACCTCGATCCCGACTTTGTGCTTTTCCTGGAAGGGTCGGGTTGTAAAGAGAGCAAAGAGTTTCGCTCTTTGCTGCGGGCGACGGAGCGCCCCATTCGCATCAATCTAACATAGATTTCTGATATTTAGTGCTATGTGCAGGTCGTACTACTATTAACGCCGTTCGACTCTTAATTCCGCCCTGTCTACTGATTTATAGAAAAAGTTTTTAGACCACGGTAGTGGTCGTTTCTCTCTTTAGCCCAGTACTTTAGTGCTGGGACGGGATAATAAGAACAGTGTGCCGCGGCAGCGGCACCTCTCTTCTTTTTTAACTTTGAGATCCTGAGAGATGCCACTACCGTGGTCTAGAAACGATTATCATAAGCCATTAACCAGGATCGAATTAAGAGTCGAACGACGTTAATAGTAGTTCGACCTGCACATAGCACTAAATATCAGAATTCTATGTTAGGTTGATGCGAATGCGGAGCGCCCACGCTACAATCACTGAATGTTGCGTAAGGGTAAAGTTTTAAATTAAACATTGAATAAGGATAAATGATTTAAAGTCGATTTTTGATTTTCTTGAAGAACTTTTACGACAAATCACTACTGCTCTGTCGTATAAATTATTCACCTAAACCCTGTGGGTCTAGAACCTCTTACCCTGAACAGTTTATGAAATATGAGACTATAATCTGTTCTTCTCCGGAATCGCTCTTAGACTTATTTTTCAAACCAGTGAGATTATACTGCATCAAACCCCACGTTCGATGACGTTGAGAATAAAAAAAACAGAGAGCTACAGCTGTACCATGTGCAATAGCAAGATAAGAAATCAGATGAGCTTAAACTTACCTAAACTTTCAAACTTTGAAGCTCGGTAAAGATAGGAAGAGAGCGCTCAATTTTTTCGGTTTCAAAGCAGAAGGCTAAGCGGAAGTAGCCCGGTTTTCCAAAGCCTCTTCCCGGAACAAGAAGAAGCTTTTTCTTCTGAGCTTCATTAACAAAAGCGAGATCGTCACCACCTGGACATTTGGGAAATAAATAAAACGCGCCTTTTGGTTTAACACAGGAAAATCCAATATCTGTCAAATGATTGTAAAGCAAATCTCTGTTTTTCTTATAAACCGCAGTATCAATCAGTGCCTCGCCACACATAGGCAAAAGGTGCTGGAAAAGCGTGGATGGATGAATAAAACCAAGCGTTCTTTGCGCAATCACCATCCCCTCAATAATACGCTCTTTATCTTTTGTTTCAGGAGATACTGCAATATAACCAATTCTCTGTCCAGGAAGAGCTAAATCTTTACTATGTGATGTGACAACAATGGATTCGGAATAGTGATTAAAGATTGAAGGCACCACGACATCGTCATAGCTAATACGCGTATATGGCTCGTCCGATAAAAGCGTAATGGGACGTCCATTTTTCACTGAATACTTCTCTAGTAATTCCGCTAGCTGTTTTATTTCTTTTTCAGAATAAACAGCGCCTGTTGGGTTGTTTGGCGAGTTAATCACTACAATACGAGTTTTTTCTGAGATCGCAGCTTCGAGCGCTTCGAAATCAAGCTGAAACTGCTCTGTAGTTTCAACTTCTTTTGTGATAACACCGTGATTTTGAGCATAGACGCGATATTCAATAAAAAATGGAGTGAAGACAAGCAATTCATCGCCTGGATTACAAAGCGTCTTAATTACAACATTCAACCCACCTGCAGCTCCCGCTGAAACAACAATCTCTTTGGCTGAAAAATCAAGTCCTGTTTCTTTTTTCAATCTCTCTGCAATAAAAGAACGCGTAAGGGGAATGCCTTGATTAGAGGCGTAGCGATGAAGCCCTTTTTTGTCCGATTTCAACAAATCAATAAGGGCTGTAATAACTTCTACTGGAGGCTCAAAGATCGGATTTCCGATGCTAAAATCGAATACATTTTCCTCTCCATACTGCTCAATCAGATGACGGCCATTATCAAACATCTTACGAATCCACGAGCTATTGTTAATTGCCTCGGCGACTGTTTTAGAAATTGTCATACCCAACTCCTTTACTATGACACGACTTAACGCTTAACATAAATAGTGTCTGTTTTTAAAAAAACTACTTTATGTTATTAGAGAGAATTAAGAGGTTCCAATTATTCGAGGGGGAAAACAAATATGAACAAAAAATCCAAAAACGAGCTTATTTTCCCATGGAATTCTATGAATT
>JBDQID010000159.1:0-4662 GCA_040264515.1 Chlamydiales bacterium | reverse complement strand
GAAACAATAAAAAGGTTCTTGATGCCTTGGTTTTGCGTCTTCGAGTAAATTTTCTGTACTCGATCAAAGCGTTTTTCTACAGCCACCCAATTTTTATCTGGGTTATCCAAAGCTTTTTGAATAATCCATTGGCCGTTACCACTACAGTACTCCACGCATACAGGATGGTTATTCTCAAAAATTTCATTCCATGAAAGCTGAGAATGTTTCTGATGATCTAAGTAATAATCTGGAAGAAAAAAAAGACCATCTTGAAGCAAGGGGCGTCTTTCATTCCATGAATACGGATATTTTAAATCTTTTGGTTTCATAAAAATTATAAAGATTTCTAAAGTTGAGATTCTAAAAGGGTAAACATTTTCTCAAAAACGCCCATCATTTGCAAGGAAAATATAACATGAGTGTGACTCCTCCCCCTCCACCATCAACAACAGGCTCTTCACCAGATACACCAGAACAGCCTCAAGAGCCCGCAGCAGGCTCTTTGGGAAGCTACCAAATAACTTCAGCTCAGAGAGAGAAAATACCAGAAGAGCTTGTAACAGAAGTTTTTAACGATCTTGAGGCGGAAGAGCCACTTAAAGCTGAACAAACCGTTCGTGAATTCAAAGCAACTTCAAAAAACCCCAAAGATTGTACAAGGGAAATTGTCTCACTTATCGCAACAACACGCGCTATCGTTCGCAAGGGACAAATCGATAGACCACTGCCCACTCAAAAAAAGTTGCTAGATGCCATAAAAAAAGTCGAGCTCGACTGGAAGTCAAAAAAACAACAAACACACTCTTTTTTCATACTACGTGGTGCGAAACTTCTTAAAAAAGCAGCTTCACTCACGGGTGACATCAGTACATTTGTTAAAGAACTTGCAGTGGCCAATCTCCCCGAGTCCCAAAATTATATATTGGAGTCCGCCTGGGATCTTCTTTTCGGAGAAATAAAGCACCTTTTATTGGCCGGTACTATTTTTTTACCAAGACCGTACCAAGCTTTGTTACGGGCCCTTCAAAACAATTCAAATTTAAAAAGTCTTTCTCTTTCCGCGTGTAAAATCAAACATGAAGCGCATGAAGAAAAGATGGGTGATATCGAAGCCGAGGCTCTAACAAAGGCGCTAGAGCAACACCCCTCCATTGAACGACTCTACTTCAGCTACCATAACATTGGAGAGCACGGCGCAGCTTCTTTAGCACGTCTTGCCAACAAGCTACTCTGTCTCAATCTGAAGGGAAATGGGATTTCAGACAATGGAGGAAAAACCATCGCGGCTGTACTTGCAAATCCCGATGCATTACTGCAGGAGCTTTATCTCGAGATGAATCAGATCGGAGACCAAGGTGCCGTAACCTTTGGACACTCTTTAAAAACGAACAGAGATCTTCAACTACTTGTTCTCTGGGGAAATGAAATCGAAGACGAAGGCTCTCGAGCGTTAAGGGAGTCCGTGCTAAAGGGGCGCGTGAGTTTTCGTCGTCTCGATATGGGTAACAATCGACTAAGCGAAGAAGAACTACAATCACTTCAGAGGTTACAAGACCCCCGTATTGTTTTCTAACTTTATCCTTACGCAATATTCAATGGTTGTAGCTCGGGTGCTCTTATTAGAGAGTGCGGGAGCGGAGCGCCCGCCTGAAGTTTTGATCTTAAACAATTACAGACATAAAAAAGGGCCAAACTTCAAGCGGACGCTTCGCTCCCGCGCTACAACCATTGAATATTGCGTAAGGGTAAAGTCGTAAATTAAACGTTGAGTTTCGACTCTCAAAAACCACAATAAAATAGGATTGTATTGAAGAATTCACACATCGCTCTGAGTCTGTAAAAAAATAAAATAATAAAATTTATCGACCTTTTTTACTAATTTTGTAAGACTAGGGGAAGGAAAAAAAACAAGGAGTATTTGCTATGTCGTCAAAAAAGATGATTTTATCTGTAACTGAAAATGGAATCAAATTTTCCGACGGCACAAGGGAAGAAGAGGTCCCCTACATCGTTCTATGCGATATTGAAGGAGAATCTGACTCTCGGATTGTAGAGAGCGCAAAGGAAGCTGTTCAATCTTTCTTGGTAGAAAAGGTCAATATCATTACCGACACAGAACGCCTTGTCGAAGCGTTAGAAGAGGGTAACCGCAAAGTTCTCTCTCTCTTTCCAGGGAAACCACTTGAAAGAGGTGTCTCAACCCTTATTGCTGCAGTCGATCCGAAAGGTAATCTTCTTCTTGCTGGAGCTGGTCACCACCGTCTTTACGGTACAAGCGGCTCCCTTACGACACTCCTCTTCTTCGATCCCAACCAAATGCCTCTTGGAAAAATTGATAATCTTCGTGTTCACTCAGCCAGTCTCTCCCCAAGCTCTTTTCGCCAATTCTTTGTAATGAGTAAAGGGACAAGAGCACCCTCTCCTGTTTTCACCCCACAAAGAGACGATAAATCTACTGCCAATTTAGCTGCAAAATCTACCGCTAACGTTCGCCGTCGTAAACGTCGCTTTGTAGCTGTTACGGCAACTGTTCTTGCAACTGCCGTTGCAATCTTTGCTGCAACGATTGGGTTTCGATCAGCCTTGGGTAACCGCTTTAATATGCCAGGTCTTGTAACAGCTGCATCAAGCATAGAACGCAACAATAAAGATACTCAGTTTAAACTTCTTCAAAGTAAATTCGAAAAGTCAAGTAACCGCATTGACCTTCTTAAAGAGCAGCTTGCTAAAAAAGAAGCTCACTTAAAGGAAGTTAAGCAAGAACTACTAACGCAAGAAAAGTCTCTGAAAATGCTTAGCCAAAGCGAAAAGAACGGTGAAAAAATCGATCTAAAAGAATTCACCTGGCTTAAAGAACAGTTAAAAGAGATGCAAACCCTCGACGCGCAAAAACAGCAAATGCTTCAAACGCAACAGGTTTCTATCGAAAACCTACAACTCGAACTAAAAGAAAAAGCAGCGCTTGAGAAAAGACAAAGCGAAGTTACAAAAGCTCTTGCGACCACCAAAGGTATCTCAGAAGAGCTCCACGCTCAACTCAATGAAATGTCTGAAGACTTAGAAAGGCAGCGCTCCCTTACAACTACAGCAGAAGAAAAAAGCGAAAGATTGCGTCAGCAAGTGCGAGCGTTTGAAAAACAAGAAGAAAACTACCGTCTAGCGTTAAAAAACCAAGAACATGAAGTTGCCCGAATGACAGCCGTTGTTCAAGAACAAAAAGAGTTGCACCGAACGCTAGAACTTGAACTAAATAATTCTCGTGATTTTCTAGAGGTTAAAGAAAAAGCATTCATTTCATCAGAAGCGCAGCAACAGAAGCAACAAGGAGAACTTCTTGCTTCTCTCAATGAAAAAACAGAAGCTCTACAAAACGTAAAAAGAGCGCTTGAAACAGCTCAGCAAGAGCTAGAAAACAAGCAGACCGCTCTTAAGAGCTCTCAAGAACAGCTAGCTCGCCTAGAAAGCGAACGTAATGACAGCTTAAAGAAGTTCACAGCACTCGAGCAAATCAAAGAAGAATACCTCAAACAAAACAGAGCGCATCTCAACAGAACAGAGCAGCTTACAACACTCTTAGAAGAGCAAAAAGTTAAAAGGGATCACCTAGAACAGCAAATTCACCAAATGGCTTCCTTATCCTCTGAAAACGACGAAATTTTAGCGTCTATGACTAAGAGCCATAACGATCTGGAGAAAAAGCTTGCTGCAATCGAGCAGGAAAAGCTTTCTTGGACGGATGAGCGCGAGCTTTTAAGCACAACCATTACCCTGTTAAAAAAAGAAAAAAGCTCTCTTAACTCCGAAAACCGATCTATTGCCACTCAGCTAACAGGGCTCACATCAACACTGGATATCTTACGCAATGCAAAAAGCAAACTAGAAGCTGAGCGCCAACAAGCGATCAATTTGGCTAACAAACAAGAAAATCAACTTGCAAGCTTAGAGAGAAAAAACAATCTGCTCTCAAAAGAACAAAGTTCTCTTAAAAATGAACAGCTAAAGCTGCGAGAAGCCAACAGAGAATTCAGCAAAGAGCTCACTCGCCTAGCAGCCTTTGAAGATCGTTATAAGAACGAAAACGAATTGCGTCTTAACCAAGAAAATCGTTTTGAAGACCTTGCTGAAACGATTCGTCTACAAAGAGAGATGTTAATTTCCATTGAGCAGTCAAGAGAAGAGCTCTCCGGTGAGCTAGACAATATTAAGCGAAACTACCACGAGCTCTTAAGTGAGATGGCTCCTCAACCAGCATCGCAAGAAGCTATCGGAATGGCAAGTTTATCTCAGGTAATGAACAAAAGCTTCCATATCGTTGAAAAGGGGGAGACCCTTTCTCAAATATCTCTAATCCATTACGGAACAGCCAATAAATGGCGTGAGATCTATAACGCAAACAAAGAAAATATCTCCAGTCAAAACAGCATAAAGCCTGGAACAAAGCTTATTATTCCTTAAGCTAACGGTAATTAGTGGCGAAGCCACGACAGTTGTTAGCCGTAGATGACAACAGCTGTCGTGGCTTCGCTGCTACTGCTCTATTACATAAGTTCTTTAAGTAAATAGACTTTTACCTTTGTTTTTTGTAGTCAGCTCTACGTCCTTTAATTTAACGTGAGCTCGACTCTTAATTTAGCCTAGCGGTAGAAAAAAATCTATGCCACAGTAGTGGCATCTCTCAGG
>JBDQID010000158.1:0-4665 GCA_040264515.1 Chlamydiales bacterium | reverse complement strand
TGTTCCGCTCTACCTGCAAGGCATCCCCCACCCAATGCATAAGTCTGAAAACATACGCATATTCGATGCGGACCCTTTTCAAACCTTAGACCAAGAAGGTGTCGGAGAACTCATGAAACTTGCCACTGGACGCGGTAGAAAAACAAACTCTAGCCTCAAGTGTGGTATTTGTGGAGAGCACGGTGGAGACCCAAGTTCTGTTATGTTTTGCCATAAAATCGGCCTAAACTACGTCTCCTGCTCACCCTTCCGGGTACCTGTCGCACGCCTTGCAGCAGCGCAGGCGGCATTGCAAACTGAAGAATAAAAGTAGAGTTTGAAAGCTCTCAAATATTTTCAATGTAAAGGCGCAGAGTTTTTTTTTAAGATTTGGAACCCCACTTTTTTAAATTAGGGGTTCCAAACTTAAAAGTTTTCTTTGTGCCTTTGCATCCATACTTACACTGCTACCATACATGTACAGCAAGACAGTCTCTCAAGATTTACCCGAACAACTTATATGTCAAAACTTACGGCCAAGCTTGTTATAAAGACATTTAAGAGCTTTCCAAGGCCGTTAAAGAGCTAAGATACGGCACTTATCATGTTCGGTATAGTCTTGGCGTACCTTTCTTAAAATCTCTTTGTTTGGAGGGAGCTTTTGTAGTCCCCAGATCTCTTTTGCGTATTTTGCAATAGAGACATCGGATGAAAACGTTCCCATTCCTGCGATGTTGTGAAGGACGTATTCAGCCCACTTCTCTTTATCACAATAAAAGCTCTCTACCCGTTTTTGCGTCTCGTAATATTCAGGAAGATCTTTTAAGACAAAATACGGGTCTGCAATAGAGCTTATATCGTGTTCCATAAGCTTGTAATACAGCTCTGAGAATGCGTTATGCTCGCCATCGTTTTCTGCAAAAGAGCGATCTCTAAGTGTCTCTACTGCGCGCTCAACTTTTGGATGATGAGAGTACACCTCCGATGGGTCATACGAGAGTTCTTGCTTCATCTTTGCGATCTCGTGAGCTTTACATCCAAATGAAAAAGGCCACCACTGATCTGTGACCTCTTGGCGCATTTCAATATTCGCTCCATCCTCAGTTCCAATTGTCATGGCGCCATTAATAGAAAGCTTCATATTCCCCGTTCCTGAAGCTTCCATTCCTGCTGTAGAGATTTGCTCAGAAAGGTCCGCTGCGGGAATTACAAGCTCTGCTTGGCTCACATTATAATTCTCCAGAAAAACAACTTTCAGCTTATTCTGAATCCTGCTGTCATTATTAATTTTTCTTGCGACACAATAAATAAAGCGAATGATTGCTTTAGCCACATCATACCCAGCAGCAGCTTTGCCTCCAATAATCACACAGCGATCAATTCTTCTACTACTTGGATCTTCCAAAAGGTCATGGTAGAGCATAATCACGTGTAATATATTCATCAGCTGACGCTTGTATTCGTGAATTCTTTTTACTTGAACATCAAAAAGAGCTGTCGGATTTATTACCAAAGGGTCGCCTACTTTCTTACCATGATGATCTCTTAAGAAATTTTCCTCTTTTAAGTAGTCGAGCAGCTTATTTTTATTTTCCTGCTTAATCTGTAAAAGCTCTTGTTGAGATTGTTCATCATGCGCAAAGCTCTCGAGTTTTCTGAGATTTGAAAACTCGGTAATCCACTCTTTTCCAATTCTCTTTGAAATAAAGGCAGCTAATTTAGGATTACAATGCAGAAGCCATCGACGCTGGGTGACACCATTTGTAACGTTTGTAAACATCTCCGGTGACATCTCATAAAAATCTCTAAATAGCGACTCTTTAAGAATTTTCGAATGAAGAGCTGCCACGCCATTGACCTTATGGGATCCCACAAGAGCTAAATGAGCCATGCGTACTTGTCCATCTTCAATAATCGACATGCGTCGTACACGCTCTTCGTCATCAGGAAAACTCTTTCGTACTTTGTTACAAAATTCCAAATTCAAGCGCTCGATAATTTCATACTGTCTAGGAAGAAGATGACGCATTCGATTTTGGTTCCACTTCTCTAAAGCTTCGACTAAAACCGTATGATTTGTATAGCTTGTCACGTTCCGAGTAATCTCTAGAGCTCTTCCCCAAGAGAGCGTTTGCTCTTTCGTTAGAATGCGCATAAGTTCTGCTACTACAAGTGCTGGATGGGTATCATTAATCTGGATTCGCACATTTTCTTCAAAGTCTGCAAAATCTGCCTGAATGCTCAAGTGGTGACGAATAATATCTTGAAGAGATGCCGAGACAAGTAAAAATTCTTGCTTCAAGCGGATTCGCTTTCCTGCATCGTGATTATCATTGGGATAGAGCACATCTGTAAGCGTTGTATTCTCTGCTGCTTGCCCCAGCTGACCTGCATTAAAGCGCTGCATCTCAAAATTCCGTGGGGACTCCTTTGTCGACCACAGCCTAAGAGTATTCACAGAAAAATCACCGCCCTCATTGTAACCAATAATAGGAACATCGTAGGCAAGAGCCCTGACCTCTTCTCCAGATTTTAAATTATAAACTCTATCACCATGTAAATTCGTTTCAGACTCCATCTGCCCGCAAAATTTAATGATCATAGCTCTCTGGTCTCGGCGAAATTCCCATGGGTTTGCATTAATAAGCCAACGATCCGGCCTCTCCACCTGCATACCGTCCCATATTTCTTGAGCAAAAGTACCATACTGATAACGCAAGCCGTAACCTTGTGCTGGATATTGCTGGGTTGCCAGGGAGTCTAAGAAGCAAGATGCAAGACGGCCAAGGCCACCATTTCCAAGTCCGGGATCTTTTTCACAAGAGAAAAGCTGCTCGAGACTAAATCCCATTTTTTTCACAACTCTTTGGACAAGTTCTTGGGAGTGTAGGTTTGTAATATTATTACCGAGAATGCGTCCAGGAAGGTATTCCATAGAAAAGTAGTAGATCATCCGAGAGTTATTCTGATCGATCGTTTTCGATGTGGCAGCCCAGTTAATCATGATCTCTTCTCTAAATGCGAAACAAAAAGCGCGATAAAATTCTTCATCCGTTGCCTCATCCCACACTCTACCCATTGTTGTAATGAGATGATGTTTAATTTTCTGCACAAGATTATCTGTTTGAATTTCTATCTTATCCACCTGGCGACTCCTCCACAAACGAGCTATTAATAGCGTTAATATACAAAAAAAACAGTTTTATCTTTCAGATTTTTTCACTATTTAGTTATACCTACTGATCCATCTGAAAAGGAAATCTATATGTCTCGTACAGTTAACTCTTTGCAAATATCCGTTATCGCTACCTTTCTTATTTTCGGTAGCATTATGCTTACTGTTTGCTACATTGCCTACTCTCGCCCCTCTGGAATCACAGGGATCGATGTGAAAAAAGCACAAGAAACCCGTATCCAAAAAGATATCAGTGAACTTTCTGAATAAGTATGTTTTCGCTCCTTATTAGTATGCTTCCGCTTTATCTTCTTGGTAATTTCCACTGTATTGGAATGTGCGGCCCTCTCGTTATGCTCTTAGGACAGCACAAGCACCGCTACTGGTATTTTTTCGGGCGGACTCTCTCGTTTAGTTTAGGAGGTCTTCTTGCAGGAGAAATCGGAACGATTATTAATATGAGCCTTAGCCATTTTCATATTGCAGCCGCCTCTTCTCTTATTTTTGGCGCTCTTATTATCGTTATGGGAGCTTTGCAACTCTTCCATCTACCACTGCCTGGTAGCAACTGGTTTGCGAAAAAAACCGGTTCTATCAATAAATCACTGACTATCCTCATTCTTAAGGATCAACCCATCGCAACGTTTCTATTTGGCTTTTGTACAATTCTTCTTCCCTGTGGACAGACGCTTATTGTCTTTTCTACATGTGCTTTATGGGGGGATGCTATAATAGGCTTGCTCAACGGCTTTGCTTTTGCTCTTCTAACATCGCCATCGCTCTTCTTTGCAATGCACGCACACCGTCTTTTTAAAGGGTGCAAGGCGTATTATCAAAGCGCACTGGCTCTCTTAGCCCTTTTAGTAGGAGTACTTTCTGTCTGTCGAGGGCTTGCTGAATTAGATCTCATATCACACTTAGTTTTAAGCTCAAAATTCCATATCGTCATCTTTTAACAATCGCATATTTATTCTCTGTATGAGATACAACCTCTAGTGATTATATTTTTAATTGTAAGGTCTACCTATGGCATGTGCAACATCTAGAAAAATGGAAATCGCGTTTAAGCAAAGTCTCTGAGCTCACTCAAAACTCCGCAAGTAGTGAGAGTAAAGCTGCAAGATAATTACAACTATTCAGATCAATTAAATTTTTTATGAGAATAGTTTTCTTTGAATCTTAGGATGGACAGCTGATACAAAATGAACTGTCAAGCGAGTCCGTAGGACGATTGATCTCATCCTCGGATGACCAAAGGGAACCCGTGGTTAGATAGATAAAGATCCAGAGCTCATAAGAGCGACTGAGAAAGATCATCGTATTCAGTCGCCCTTGCGGGCTCTAGTTTTTTGTTGCTTGTACCACGGGTTCCCTTCGCTCACCCGAGGCTACGATCAATCGTCCTACGGACTCGCTTGACAGTTCATTTTGTATCAGCTGTCCATCCTAAGATTCAAAGAAAACTATTCTCATAAAAAATTTAATTGATCTGAATAGTTGTAATTATCTTG